>NZ_JBSFWT010000009.1:0-138428 GCF_053594975.1 Streptomyces sp. NPDC002537 | reverse complement strand
GGGTGCGGGTCCGTTGCCTCCCCCAGCCTTCGGCCGGGGGGACCCCCAGCGGCGGGAGCGGCCTGCGGCCGCGTCCTCAAACGCCGGACGGGCTGATTTTGCGGGCCGGGCCCGCAGGTTCGCTGCCACAGTCCGCGAATCCAGCCCGTCCGGCGATTGAGGACACCGCGCGGAGCGCGGTCGGGGGCCCGGGGGGCTCCCCCGCCGCAGGCGCGAACCGTGGCCTTGAAGCTGCGGGCCCGGCCGCACAATTCAGCCCGTCCGGCGTTTGAGGACACCGCACACCCCGGGTTGTCAGTGGGCACCGATACCGTGAGGGACATGGCTGCCCGTACCGCTCGTTCGTCCGCCAAGGACCGGCCCTCCTACCGCTGCACCGAGTGCGGCTGGACCACGGCCAAGTGGCTCGGCCGCTGCCCCGAGTGCCAGGCGTGGGGCACGGTCGAGGAGTACGGTTCGCCCGCCGTGCGGACGACCGCGCCCGGCCGGGTGACGTCGGCCGCGCTGCCGATCGCGCAGGTCGACGGCCGTCAGGCGACCGCGCGCAGCACGGGTGTGGACGAGCTGGACCGGGTCCTCGGCGGCGGGCTGGTGCCCGGCGCCGTCGTGCTGCTCGCGGGCGAGCCCGGGGTCGGCAAGTCGACGCTGCTGCTGGACGTCGCGGCGAAGGCCGCCTCCGAGGAGCACCGCACCCTCTATGTGACGGGTGAGGAGTCGGCGAGCCAGGTCCGGTTGCGGGCCGACCGGATCGGCGCGCTCTCCGACCACCTGTATCTCGCCGCCGAGACGGATCTGTCCGCCGTCCTCGGGCACCTCGACACCGTGAAGCCCTCGCTGCTGGTCATGGACTCGGTGCAGACCGTCGCCTCCCCCGAGATCGACGGCGCGCCGGGCGGCATGGCGCAGGTGCGGGAGGTGGCGGGCGCGCTGATCCGTGCCTCCAAGGAGCGCGGCATGGCGACGCTGTTGGTCGGCCATGTCACCAAGGACGGCGCGATCGCCGGACCGCGGTTGCTGGAGCACCTGGTGGACGTGGTGCTGAGCTTCGAGGGCGACCGGCACGCCCGGCTGCGCCTGGTGCGCGGGGTGAAGAACCGCTACGGGGCCACGGACGAGGTCGGCTGCTTCGAGCTGCACGACGAGGGCATCACCGGTCTCGCCGACCCCAGTGGCCTGTTCCTGACCCGGCGCGCCGAGCCCGTACCGGGCACGTGTCTGACGGTGACGCTGGAGGGCCGCCGTCCGCTGGTCGCGGAGGTGCAGGCGCTGACGGTCGACTCGCAGATCCCCTCGCCCCGCCGTACGACCTCCGGTCTGGAGACCTCTCGGGTGTCCATGATGCTGGCCGTGCTCGAACAGCGCGGGCGCATCAGCGCCCTGGGCAAGCGGGACATCTACAGCGCCACGGTCGGCGGGGTGAAGCTGTCCGAGCCGGCGGCCGACCTGGCCGTCGCGCTGGCGCTGGCCAGCGCCGCCAGTGACACCCCGCTGCCGAAGAACCTGGTGGCCATCGGCGAGGTGGGGCTCGCGGGCGAGGTCCGCCGGGTCACGGGCGTGCAGCGGCGGCTGGCGGAGGCGGCCCGGCTGGGCTTCACCCACGCGCTGGTGCCGGGCGACCCGGGGAAGATCCCCAGCGGGATGCGGGTCCTGGAGGTCGCGGACATAGGCGAGGCGCTTCGAGTGCTGCCCAAGCGGGTACCCCGGGAGAACCGGCGGAAAGCCGGGCCGGCCGCCCTGGCGGAAGAGAGCCCTGTCTGAACCTGTCCGAACCGGAAGAGAGCCCTCTTTAATAGGCTGGGCGTCGGAATACGCCAGTAGACTTTCCCCTGGTCTCGCCCGTACGTACGGACGGCAGGGCGGCCTGCGGCACCGTTGACCTTGCGACCGGAGGAGTGCAGTGGCAGCCAACGACCGGGCATCGGGCCCCGGCAAGGCCGGGGGTTCCTCCGGTGCCGACGGTCTGATGCGCGCCTCGCTGAGCGCCGTCGCGCCCGGCACGGCCTTGCGCGACGGCCTTGAGCGCATTCTTCGCGGCAACACCGGCGGGCTCATCGTCCTCGGCATGGACAAGACCGTCGAGTCGATGTGCACGGGCGGTTTCGTCCTCGACGTGGAGTTCACGGCCACCCGGCTGCGCGAGCTCTGCAAGCTGGACGGCGCGCTGATCCTCGACAAGGACATCACCAAGATCGTGCGGGCGGGCGTCCAGCTCCTGCCGGACGCGTCGATCCCCACCGAGGAGACCGGCACCCGCCACCGCACCGCGCAGCGCGTCTCCATCCAGTGCGGCTTCCCCGTCGTCTCGGTCAGCCAGTCGATGCGGCTGATCGCGCTGTACGTGGACGGGGAGCGGCGCGTCCTGGAGGAGTCGGGCGCGATCCTGTCCCGCGCCAACCAGGCTCTGGCCACCCTGGAGCGCTACAAGCTCCGGCTGGACGAGGTCGCCGGCACGCTCTCCGCCCTGGAGATCGAGGACCTGGTGACCGTCCGGGACGTCACCGCGGTCTCCCAGCGGCTGGAGATGGTCCGCCGGATCGCCACGGAGATCGCCGAGTACGTCGTCGAGCTGGGCACGGACGGCCGTCTTCTCTCCCTCCAGCTGGACGAGTTGATCGCCGGTGTCGAGCCGGAGCGCGACCTGGTCGTGCGGGACTACGTCCCCGAGCCGACCGCCAAGCGGACCCGTACGGTGCCCGAGGCGCTGTCCGAGCTGGACTCCCTCACCCACTCCGAGCTGCTCGAACTGCCCATCGTGGCGCGCGCCCTGGGCTACAGCGGCTCGCCGGAGACGCTGGATTCGGCGGTCTCCCCGCGCGGGTACCGGCTGCTGGCGAAGGTGCCGAGGCTGCCGGGGGCGATCATCGAGCGGCTCGTCGACCACTTCGGCGGCCTCCAGAAGCTTCTCGCCGCGAGCGTCGACGATCTGCAGACCGTCGACGGCGTGGGCGAGGCGCGGGCCCGCTCGGTACGTGAGGGGCTGTCGCGGCTGGCGGAGTCGTCGATCCTGGAACGGTACGTCTGACCGCGCGTCTGACGACGTCGGAGTGGTTCCGCCCCGGCTTCGGCTGTCCCGCCGTGGCCGCCTGCGGCGGGAGCGCCCTGCTGGGGTCCCCCGGACGGAGTCTGGGGGAGCGTCCTCAAACGCCGGACGGGCTGGATTCGCGGACCGTTGCCTTGAGCCTGCGGGTCCATTGCCTCCCCCAGCCTTCGGCCGGGGGGACCCCCAGCGGCGGGGGCGGCCTGCGGCCGCGTCCTCAAACGCCGGACGGGCTGGTTTTGCCGACCGTGGCCTTGAGTCTGCGGGACCGGCCCGCGGGTTCGCTGCCACAGTCCGCGAATTCAGCCCGTCCGGCGTTTGAGGACAACGCGGCGAAGCTGTGTTGCGGGGTCCGGGGCGGAGCCCCGGGGGTCAGGCCTTGTTCAGGGTGAACTCGTACTTTTCGGTCACGCCCGCGATCTTGACCTCCACGCGGTACGTGCCGTCACCCACCGCACCCCCGCCGGACGGCGTCCCGCACTGCGGGGCGCTGCGCTCGCGGTTCCACTCCAGCGTCCGCTTCGTCTCGCCCGAGCCGGGGAGTTCGATCAGCACGGCGCCCTTGCCGCGCGGGCAGTCGCCGGAGGACCAGATGTGGTCGTCGCCGGTGGCGGTGATGGTGAGGGTGGCCGCCGCCGATCCGAAGTCGACCTTGCACGCCTTGTTGCCGGAGTTCTTCACCACGATCTCGAACTTCGGCTTCTCGTCGGGCCCGTAGGAGTCCTTGACGCTGCGCACCGCCAGTTGCACGGCACCTGACGTGCAGTCGGGCAGCGAGGAGTTCGCGGGGACGACCTTGCCGTCGCCGGTGCCCAGCACGCCGCTGCCGCCGGAACCCGAGCCGCCCGTACCGCCGCCGGAGCCCGCTCCCCCGCTCACGTCGGCGTGGTCACCGGAACCGCCACTGCCGCTACCGCCGCTCGCCCCCGAGTCGCCACGGCCGCCGGGCCGTTGGCTGTAGTGCGGGCCCGAGGGGACGGGGCCGGGCGTGATCGTCGTGTCGGCCGGACCCTTCGCGTCCGAGCCGCCGTTCTTGCCCTGGTCATGGCTGCCGGAGCCGCCGTCACCCCCCAGGACGAGAACCCACAACCCCAGCAGTACGAGAAGGCCGAGCAGGCCAAGTGCAACTGCCCTCCGCCGCCAATAGATGGAGGAGGGAAGCGGCCCGATCGGATTGCGCAGAGATCCCACGCGAAGACTCTACGAGAGATCGGGCAGGGCACCAGCCAATACCCGCCGGGCGGGTGCCTAATTTTCCTATCATCTGCTCACGGCGGCCGTGTTTTCTCTTGTCGGAACCTGACGAAAGTCAGGTTCTCCGTATGCCGATCGCCGGATGTGGCGCGGGGGTGACTTTCCGTACGCTCCCTTGATCATGGACGACGCTCTCTACCGTGACATCACCGAATACGCGCACGGCACTCCCGGCTGGGTGCACACTCTCGCGGAAATCGGCACCCAGGCCGGACTGTTGCTGCTGATGGCGGTGGCCGTCGTGGTCTGGTGGCGGGCCCGGCGGGGCAGCGCCCGCGGGGTCGCGCTCGCGCTGCTGGTGCCGGTCTCCACGGCCGTCGCCTACGGCCTCAGCGAGGTCCTGAAGAGCCTGGTCGACGAGACGCGGCCGTGCCGGGCGGTGGCGCACGCGGTCACCTCGATCGCCGCCTGCCCGCCCGCGAACGACTACTCCTTCCCCAGCAACCACGCGACGCTCGCCGCCGCCCTCGCGACCGGCATCCTCCTCGCACGGCCTCTCGCCGCCTGGCTCGCGGTGCCGATGGCGCTGCTGGTGGCCTTCTCCCGGGTGTTCCTCGGCGTCCACTACCCGCACGACGTGGCCGTCGGCCTGCTCCTCGGCGCCGTCGTCGCGCTGCTGTGCGCGCGGCTGCTGGCGCGCCGCGGCACGGCGCTGGTGGAGCGGGCGCGCGGGGGACGCTGGAGCGTACTCGTCAGGGCGTGACGCCCGTTCACACGATGGGGTGGCGAGTCCACTCCGTCTTGTGCCCGAACCCCTGGCCGTTGTCCACAAGGCGCAGCCAACCAGGGCGCAGCTCCCACAAGTCGGTCCGTTCCATGGCCTGCCTGAGCCGCTCGTTCCGGTCCACGTACGGGTGGCGCGTGCTGTACGCGCGCCACCCCGCCTCGCGCTCCGCGCCCTCCAAGCGGCGGCAGGCGCCGCGGCCTTGAAGGCCCGTCAAGGCGGTCCACACCTGGCCGTCACGCTGGGCGGTGAAGGCCACGGGCCCGCCCTCGGCGAGGGCGCGGCCGTGGCGGGTGGTGACCGAGGTGACGAAGACGAGGGCGGGGCCTCCGTCGGGGGCCTCCGCCGGCGCGTAGAGGACGGCACACGCCTGTGGGCCGTCCTCGTCGGCGTAGGCCAGGGTCATGGTCGTGTGCGCGTCGAGGGCCGCCAGGATCTCGCGCGGCGGCCGGTGCTCCGTCTCGGTCATGATCCCCATTCCACCGCGCTCAGTCCGTGGCGACCAGTCCGGCCTCGTACGCGACGATCGCGGCCTGGACGCGGTTGCCGACCTCCAGCCGGTCCAGGACGGCGCTCACGTAGCCCTTGACCGTGCCCTCCACGAGGTGCAGCCGCCGGGCGATCCCGGCGTTGGAGAGGCCCTCCCCCAGCAGCGCGAGCACCTCGCGCTCGCGGGCCGTCAGCCCGGCGGTCCGGGCGCGGGCGGCGGCCCCGCGCATCAGCCGCTCGCCGCCGAGCTCAGCGATGACGTGCCGGGCGACCTTCGGGGAGAGGTAGGCGCCGCCGTCGGCCACCGCCCGCACCCCGGCCATCAGCTCGTACGGGTCGCCGGACTTGAGGAGGAAACCGGTGGCCCCGCCGCCGAGGGCGCGGGAGATGTAGGCGTCCTCGGAGAAGGTGGTGAGGATCGCGACGGCAGTGCCGGGCGCGGTGCGGCGGATCTCCTCGCACGCGGCGAGGCCGTCCAGCCGGGGCATCCGGATGTCCAGCAGCGCGACGTCGGGGCGGTGCGCGCGGACCGCCTCCACGGCCTCCCGGCCGTCCGCGGCCTCGGCGACCACCTCGATGCCGGGGTCGGCGGCCAGGATGGCCCGTACGCCCGCCCGGATCATCGCCTCGTCGTCCGCGAGCAGGACCTTGATGGTCCTCTCCTCCCCTGTCACCGCACCCACTCCTTCTCTTCCTGTTCCACGACCTCGGCCGTGTCGACCCGGGGGACGCGATCCTTCGCCACCAGCCGCCCGTCGCGGAAGCACAGCCGGAAGTGGTCGACGCTGACGAAGAGCTCGCCGCTGGCCCGGTAGTAGCGGCACTGCGCCCCGGCGGGCGGCGCCGCGACGGACCGTCCGACCGGCGGGACGGCCACGCGCCGGTCCGGCAGGACGGGCTCGACGGCGGTGTACGGCGCGCCGACGCGCAGCCCGGCGTAGTCGGCGGGCCTGAGCACCGAGTGCGCCTTGATGTACGCGTACCAGCCGAAGGCGGCCGCGACGAAGACGGCGGCGCACCCTCCGACGGCGGTGAACGGCACGACGACGCGCCGCCGTGACACGCGCCGCGCGTGGACGAACGCGTCGAGGTCCCCGGCCTCCGAGGCGGCGGTGAGGGGGTCGGCCCCGCCGCCCCGGGCCTCCACTGCGGGGGGCGTGTGCGGCAGTCGCGCCGAGACGCGGAACCCGCCCTCGTACGGTCCCGCGGCGAAGGTCCCTCCGGCGAGCGCGGCACGCTCGCGCAGCCCGAGCAGGCCGGTGCCACCGCCGACGGTGGCGGCACCGGCGGCCGTGGCGGGCACGGGTCCGTTGACGACGGTCACGACCGTCTCGTCCGCGCCGTGCTCGACGGTCACGCCGACGTCCGCGCCGGGGGCGTGCTTGGCCGCGTTCGTGAGGGCTTCCTGGACGACGCGGTGGGCGGCGCGCTCGATCATGGGGGGCACGGCGGCCGCGCCCGTGGACGGGGGCGAGGCCGGTCGCTCCGGCACCGTGGCGGACCGGGGGCTCTCCCCCGCCCCCTGCGTGGAGCGCACGCTCAGCCGCACGGTCATGCCCGAGGCGGCCGCGCGCTGCACCAGCGCCGGAATGGTGTCGTCCACCGGCGTCAGCGGGGGCACCGGGGCCGCCTGTGTCGTCGTGGGGTCGCGGAGGATGCCGATGATGTCGCGGAGGCGGTCCGTCGCCGCGGCGGCCGCCTCCCGCAGGTCCGCCGCGGCCGCGCGCTGCTCGGCGCCGAGGCCCGGCGCCACCTGGAGGGCGCCCGCCCGCAGCGCGATCAGGCTGAGTTCGTGCCCGAGGGAGTCGTGCATGTCCTGCGCGATCCTCGCGCGCTCCCGCAGCCGGGCCCGGTCCGCGACGATCACCTGCTCGCGCTCCAGCTGCGCCGCGCGGCTCCACCCGGAGGCCACCAGCTCGCGGTCCTGACGGCGGTAGCGGCCGATCAGCCAGGGGAAGACCGCCCCGAAGAGCAGGGTGCCGATCAGAACCAGCCACTCGACGACGGGGTCGAAGCCCCGGCCGACGACGAGCAGTGTGCCCGCGACGGCGGTCGCCGCGAACGCGTACAGCGCCGGGCGGGCCCGCGCCGAACGGCGGCCGAGGAGATAGCCGAGCACCGCGAGCGCGGGCCCGTACGAGAGCGTGAACAGGGACGGCGAGGCGGCCAGCCCGAGCGCCGCTGCGAGCAGCAGTCCGAGCACCGGGCGCGGGCGCGAGGCGGCCACCGCGGCCGCGAGCACGGCGGCGCCGCCGGCCGCCTGCCACCAGGGCCGCGGTTCGCTCAGCCCGAGCCGGGCCACGGCGAACGTGGGCGCGGCCAGGGCCACCCAGAGCAGGGTGTCGCGGAGCACCGTGGTCGGGGGGAATCTGCGGCTCACCGGTCGACCGTACCGGGGTGGGCGCGGGGGCGCCCCTGCCGAAAGTCACATGGCCCGGCTGCGGGCCGGTTGCGCCCGGGGGAGACCCCCAGACCCCCAAAGCGGCTCCGCCGCTTGTCCTCAAACGCCGGACGGGCTGGATGTGCGGACCGTGGCTCTTTGACCTGCGGCCCGCAGGCTTGCGCCCGCAGGCTGCGGGCTACGCCGGCAAAATCAGCCCGTCCGGCGTTTGAGGACGCGGCCGCAGGCCGCCCCCGCCGCAGGCGGCGAACCGGCTCGCAGACGGCGAACCGGCCCGCACCCAACGGTCCCGGCCCAACCAATGTCATGCCAGGATCGTGGTGATGACTGCCTCCTCACCCACCACCTCCGAACTCCACGCCCCCGTGATCGCGTGGTTCGAGACGCACGCCCGCGATCTCCCCTGGCGCCGCCCGGAAGCGGGGCCCTGGGGCGTGATGGTCAGCGAGTTCATGCTGCAGCAGACGCCGGTGAGCCGCGTGCTGCCGGTGTACGAGCAGTGGCTCGCCCGCTGGCCGCGCCCCGCGGCCCTCGCGGCGGAGCCGCCCGGCGAGGCCGTACGGGCCTGGGGCAGGCTCGGCTACCCGCGGCGCGCCCTGCGGCTGCACGCGGCGGCGACGGCGATCACGGAGCTGCACGGCGGCGACGTGCCGAGCGACCACGCCGAGCTGCTGGCGCTGCCGGGCGTCGGCGAGTACACGGCGGCGGCCGTGGCCTCCTTCGCGTACGGGCAGCGGCACGCGGTCCTGGACACCAACGTCCGCCGGGTCTTCGCACGCGCGGTGAGCGGCGCGCAGTACCCGCCGAACGCCACCACCGCCGCCGAGCGGAAGCTGGCCCGCGCGCTGCTGCCGGAGAGCGAGCCGGTCGCCGCCCGCTGGGCGGCCGCGACGATGGAGCTGGGGGCGCTCGTCTGCACGGCGCGCACCCCCGACTGCGCCCGTTGCCCCATCGCGGCGCGGTGCGCGTGGCGGGAGGCGGGTTCCCCGGCCCACGACGGCCCGCCGCGCCGCGGCCAGACGTACGCGGGTACGGACCGGCAGGTACGCGGCAAGCTGCTGGCCGTCCTGCGGGAGGCCCTGGAGCCGGTGCCGCAGGCGGCCCTGGACGGGGTGTGGGACGAACCGGTGCAACGCGCCCGCGCGCTGGACGGGCTGGTCTCGGACGGCCTGGTGGAACCGCTGCCGGACGGCCTGTACCGACTGCCGCTGACCTAGGGGCGCCCGGGGCGCAACGGTGATGAACCCAAGGCCCGTAACCCCGTTTGCGCCCCATTTCATCGGCTTTACCGATCCGCTGTTACACAACCTATGGACAGCTGTGCACCAGCCGCAGGGCTGCTGCACATCACGCCGCAACAGCTCCTCCGTAGCGTCCTACCCGTGCTGGAGGACCGCCAGCGTTGACGCGGGGAATGCAAGCGGAATGGAGGCTGCAAGATGGCCAGCAGCGGCAAGGTTCTGGACTTCGAAGAGTACGTGCGCAACCGTCAGGACGCCCTCCTGCGCAGCGCCCGCCGTCTCGTCCCGGACCCCATCGACGCCCAGGACCTCCTGCAGACCGCTCTGGTGCGCACCTACGGCCGCTGGGAAGGCATAGCGGACAAGTCGCTGGCCGACGCCTACCTCCGCCGTGTCATGATCAACACTCGTACGGAGTGGTGGCGCGCCCGCAAGCTCGACGAGGTGCCCACCGAGCAGCTCCCCGACGCCTGTGTCGAGGACGGCACCGAGCAGCACGCCGACCGCGCCCTGCTGATGGACATCCTCGGAGTCCTGGCGCCCAAACAGCGCAGCGTCGTGGTGCTGCGCCACTGGGAGCAGATGAGCACCGAGGAGACCGCGGAGGCGCTCGGCATGTCGACCGGCACGGTCAAGAGCACGCTGCACCGGGCGCTGGCCCGGCTGCGCCAGGAGCTGGAGAGCCGCGACCTGGACTTTCACGCCCTTGAGCGCAACGAGCGGGGGCAGGAACGGTGCGCAGCCTGAACAAGGCGGCTCCTGACAGGCCGGCACTGATCACCGGCGGCGCGGTCGCAGCGATGGCCGCGGCCGCCGGTCTTCTGCTCGCCGGATGCGAGGCGGGCAGCGAGGGCGTGCGGAAGGAGGGCACCGCGCAGACCCAGTCCGCGGCGAAGCCCAGCCGGATGCCCTCGGCGAGCGCGTCCCCCACGCAGGGCAAGGTCGACGTCATCAAGCTGATCAAGGCGGACCCCAAGGTCGGCGATCAGGTCAAGAAGAACCTCAAGCCCTGCGAGAAGAACCAGTACCCGGTCGACGTGACCTACGGCCAGGTCACCGAGGGCTCCCGCAGCGACGTCGTGGTCAACATCCTGACCTGCGGCGATTCCCTGGGGGTCGCCTCGTATGTGTACCGTGCCCATGGCGACACGTACGAGAATGTGTTCGCGGCCGAGCAGCCGCCCGTCTACGCCGAGATAGACCGCCGCGACCTGCGGATCACCAAGCAGGTCTACGGCCCCGGTGACGCGGCGTGCTGTGCGTCGGGCGAGGACGTCATGACGTACCACTGGACGGGCAGCGAGTTCCGCGAGGCCAGTCGCACGCACACCGACTTCAGCAAGGTCGGCGGCAACAACGACAAGGGTGAACTCCCGAGTGTGGGAACGGAGGGCTGAGAGCAGCGTGGCCGATACGCATGTGCTCTTCGTCGAGGACGACGACGTCATCCGCGAGGCGACCCAGCTGGCGCTGGAGCGCGACGGCTTCGAGGTGACCGCGGTCCCCGACGGGCTGCTCGGGCTGGAGCGGTTCCGTGCCCGCAGGCCCGACATCGCGCTGCTCGACGTCATGGTGCCCGGCCTGGACGGGGTCAGCCTGTGCCGCCGCATCCGTGACGAGTCGACCGTCCCCGTGATCATGCTGTCGGCGCGCGCGGACTCCATCGACGTCGTGCTGGGCCTGGAGGCCGGGGCCGACGACTATGTGACCAAGCCCTTCGACGGTGCCGTGCTCGTCGCCCGGATAAGGGCCGTGCTGCGCCGTTTCGGGCACGCCAGCGGCTCGGGCGGGGCCGGGGCCGAGGCGCCCGAGCCCCTTGAGGGCGGAGTGCTGCGCTTCGGCGACCTGGAGGTCGACACGGAGGGCATGGAGGTGCACAAGGCCGGTGAGCCCGTCGCCCTGACCCCCACCGAGATGCGGCTGCTGCTGGAGTTCTCCGCGGCGCCCGGCACGGTGCTCTCCCGCGACCGGCTGCTGGAGCGGGTCTGGGACTACGGCTGGGGCGGCGACACCCGGGTGGTGGACGTCCACGTGCAGCGGCTCCGGGGCAAGATCGGCCAGGACCGGATCGAGACGGTCCGCGGCTTCGGCTACAAACTCAGAGGCTGACCTCCCGATGGTGATCCACCGGGGCCTGCCATGGTGAAGCTTTCCCTCCGCTCCGGTCTGCGCTGGAAGGTCAGTCTGGCGATCGCCGGTGTCAGCGCGCTGGTGGCCGTCGCGCTGAGCCTCGTGGTGCACAACGCGGCCCGGCTGTCGATGCTCGACAACGCCCGCGACGTGATGGACTCGCGGGTCCAGATCGCGCAGGGCTACTACGAGAGCACCCACCGGCTGATGCTCCACGCCAAGCTGGACGACCCGACGCTGCCCCAGCAGCTGAAGGACGCGGCGGCCGTGGGGCTGCGCGCCACCTATCTGCAGGACTCCGGCGGCAAGGGCGCCCCGGAGGTCTGGGCCTCGACGCCGCTGCGCAACGGCAAGATCCTCTCGATCCACACCCGCTTCCAGGACCGCTTCTCGATCCTCGACGCCCTCGACCGGGCACTGATCATCGGCTCGGTCGCGGTGGTGCTCGGCGGCTGCGCCCTGGGCATCCTGATCGGCGGCCAGCTCTCCCGGCGGCTGCGCAAGGCCGCCACCGCCGCCCGCAAGCTCGCCGACGGCGACTCCGAGGTGCGGGTGCGCGAGGCCATCGGGGGCCGGGTGCGCGACGAGACGGACGACCTGGCGCGCGCGGTCGACGGCATGGCGGAGGCGCTCCAACGGCGGCTGGAGGCCGAGCGGCGGGTCACCGCCGACATCGCCCACGAGCTCCGCACCCCGGTCACCGGGCTGCTGACCGCCGCCGAGCTGCTGCCGCCCGGCCGCCCCACCGAACTGGTCAGGGACCGCGCCCAGGCGATGCGCACCCTCGTCGAGGACGTCCTGGAGGTCGCCCGGCTGGACGGCTTCGCGGAGCGCGCCGAGATGCAGGAGATCCTGCTGGGCGAGTTCGTCCAGCGCCGGGTCAGGATCGCCGAGCCCGAGGCGCGGATCAGGGTCGTGCGCGACGCGTACGTCTCCACCGACCCGCGCCGGCTGGAGCGCATCCTCGGCAACCTCCTCGCCAACGCCGCCAAGCACGGCAAGGGGCCGTTCGAGGTGACCGTCGAGGGGCGCGTGGTGCGCGTGCGCGACCACGGGCCGGGCTTCCCGGAGGAGCTGCTGAAGGAGGGCCCGAGCCGCTTCCGCACGGGCAGCTCGGACCGCGCGGGCAAGGGACACGGCCTGGGGCTGACCATCGCCGCCGGGCAGGCCAGGGTGCTCGGCGCGCGCCTGACCTTCCGCAACGCCGATCCGGAGGCGGACGAGGGGCGGGGCGCGATCGCCGTGCTCTGGCTGCCGGAGTCCGCGCCGACCAACACGGGCAGCTTCCCGATCATCCAGGTGCCGGACTAGCGGCTTCCGTTCACTTGGGGGCTCGCTCAGGACCTCGCATGGGGGCTCGCTCGGGGGCTCACATGGGGTCCACGCACTCTCCCCAGGTCCTGTCCAGGTCGAGCTGCTCGCGGCGCTGCGTGAGGGAGAACCAGTTGCCGGAGTCGTCCCGCAGGATCGCCTCGGTGCCGTACGGCCGCTCCTGCGGCTCCTGCAGGAACTCCACGCCCCTGGCCTTGAGCGACTCGTAGTCGCGGTGCACGTCGTCGGTGCTCAGCACCCCGGCGCCCAGCGCCCCCTTGGCGACCAGCGTCCGTACGGCCTCCGCGGACTCCGGGTCCAGCGCGGGCGGGCCGGGCACCATCAGCGTCAGCTCGACGTCCGGCTGGTCCCTGGCGCCGACGGTCAGCCAGCGCATGCCCTTGTCACCGCCCATGGTCATGTCGGTGCGGACCTCCAGCCCGAGCTTGCCGGTGTAGAACTCCTTCGCCCGGTCCTGGTCGAGGACCCAGACGGTGGTGATGGCGATGCCTCTGATCATGGCGCGCTCCCGAGGGTTCGTCCTGCTCCACGACCACCGTAGGCACGCGACGCACGCCCCGGCCTCTCCGGAGGCGGGGCGTGCGTCGGTCGGGGTGGCGCCGGGGTGGTGTCAGAGGTTCTCGCCGTGGGCGCTGAGGAAGGCGCGGGGCTCGACGGCGGTGCCGTAGTCCGGGGTCGTACGGATCTCGAAGTGCAGGTGGGGGCCGGAGGAGTTGCCGGTGGAGCCGGACAGGCCGATCTCCTCGCCGGTCATGACCGGCTGGCCGACGCGCACCTTCACGTGGGAGAGGTGGGCGTACTGCGAGTAGGTGTTGTCGTCGTGCTTGATCACGACGGCGTTGCCGTACGCCGGGCCGTCGCCGCCGCCGTTGGGACCCGCCTTCACGACCGTGCCGCGGTGCACGGCCTTCACCGGCGTACCGCTGTCGACGACCAGGTCCTGGCCGCTGTGCTTGTTGGCCCACATGTTGCCGGCGATGCCGAAGGGCTGGCCGATCCGGTAGCCCTCGACGGGCGCGACCCAGGCGTCGGCGCGCTTGCGCGAGGCCTCGGCGGCCTTGCGGACGTCCTCGGCCCGCTTGGCGGCCTCCTGCTGGGCCCGCTCCCGGTCGGCCTGCTCCCGGGCGTGGGTCTTCAGCTGGGTCTCCGCCTGGGCGTGCAGCGCGCCGTCCAGCGCGGCCACGGACGCGAAGGCCGGGATCCGCTTCTGGGTGGAGGAGTCGTCCGCCGCGAGTGCCACACCGGTTCCGAGTGCGAGCGAGGCGCCCAGCCCGGCGGCCACCACAACGGCGGCGCGGGTGCGCGGAACGGAAGTGCTCGCATTACGGAAAAGGGTGCGCTTCGACATGAAGAAATACCTCCAGGCATGAATGGGTCCCGGTCGCCGACCGGGATCGCCATACCTTGGTAACCCGGATTTTCCGGGCCGCCAAGGGCGCCTTCTACTAGCGGATTTCGTATCCGCGGCGCGGGCATTTGGTCCCTACCCCCGGGCGCCGCACGCCAAATTCACGCTTTTGTGGCGGCTGTCGGCCCGCTAATGCGGGTAGTAGCCGGGATCGGCCCTGTGCGGCTTGTCACCGGGCCGGGACCTCCGGCCCCGCCGTTTCCGGGACCCGCGCCGCGCTCCGGCGGTACGCTCCCGGACGGCAGCAGCACCCACGACCGCACACCACCGGGGGCGTCACGATGAGCAACGATGCGCACCACTCCGAGTTCGACGGCGTCGAGCTGGCCGACGCCGTCCAGGCGGTCCGGGACGGCCTCACCACGGCTGCGGCGCGGGGCACGGGCAAGGAGGTCGTCTTCGACGTCGGCCCGATCGCCATGGAGTTCAGCGTCGAGGTCCGGCGGGACCTCAAGGGCTCCGGCGGCGTGAAGGCGTGGGTCGTCAGCGCCGACGCGGAGGCGTCCCGGGGCTCGACCCGCACCCACAAGGTCTCGTTCACGCTCACGCCGAAGGACGCCCGCACGGGAGGCACCCTGCGGGTCGGCAACCAGCGGCAGGGCGGCACCACCCGGCTCGGCGGCCCCGCCGACCGGTAACGGCGGGACGGGCGCCTGCGGAGCGGCGGTCCGGCTGTCAATCCCCGAGGGCCAGTTTCACCCCGAAGCCCACGATCACCGCTCCGGTGACGCGGTCCAGCACCCGCCGGGCGACCGGCTTGCGCAGCCACCCGCGCATCGCCTGAGCACACACGATCAGCACGGTGGACCAGACCAGCGCCAGCAGTACGTGCACCGAGGCCAGCAGCAGGCCCATGACGACGTGCGAGGAGCCAGCCGGGATGAACTGCGGCAGCACGGCGACGTAGAAGACGCCCATCTTCGGGTTGAGGAGGTTGGTGAGCAGGCCCCGGCGCCAGCCCGCCAGCAGCCCGCCCGGACGCTCCCCGGGCTCCTCCGGGGCCACGGCCCCCGCCTCGCCCCGCCTCCGCCAGGTGTCCCGGAGCATCCGGGCGCCCATCCAGGTCAGATAGCCGACGCCCGCCCAGCGCAGCACCTCGTAGGCGACCGGGGACGCGGCGAGCAGGGCGGTCACCCCGAGCGAGGCGAGGGCTCCCCAGATCATGGTGCCGGTCTGGATGCCGAGCACCGCGCCCCAGGCTCTCCGTCGCTCACCGAGCGCGGCGGTACGCAGGATCAGGGCCGTGTCCAGCCCCGGGGTGAGCGTGAGCAGACCGACGACAACAGCAAAGGACCAGAGGGCAGTTGTAATAACCATGGACCGTCAGCCTAGTGACGGTCCGGAGCGCGAACCATGGCCCGGGACAGGCGATATCCGAATTCGGACCGGAGAAGATCCGAATTCGGGCAGGAAAATGGGGACGACCCCGGAACCGTCAATTGGTTCCGGGGCCGACCCCATTGCCGTGGACGCCTATGGCGTCGTTATGCGTCCTTCGAGAGGTTCGGGCCCGCGCCACCGGCGGCGGACTCGACCGGCGGGGTGTCCGGCAGGGCCGACTTCTCCTCGCCGCGGAAGGTGAACTTCTTCTCCTCACCCTCGCCCTCGGTGCCGACGACCACGATGTGGCCGGGACGGAGCTCACCGAAGAGGATCTTCTCCGAGAGGATGTCCTCGATCTCGCGCTGGATCGTGCGGCGCAGCGGGCGGGCACCCAGGATCGGGTCGTAGCCCTTCTTCGCCAGCAGCGACTTGGCCTCCGAGCTGAGCTCGATGCCCATGTCGCGGTCCTTGAGCCGCTCGTCCACCTTGGCGACCATCAGGTCGACGATCTGGATGATGTCTTCCTCGGTCAGCTGGTGGAAGACCACCGTGTCGTCGACACGGTTGAGGAACTCGGGCCGGAAGTGCTGCTTGAGCTCTTCGTTGACCTTCGCCTTCATCCGCTCGTACCCGGTCTTGACGTCGCCCTGGGCGGCGAAGCCCAGGTTGAAGCCCTTGGAGATGTCCCGGGTGCCGAGGTTGGTCGTCATGATGATGACGGTGTTCTTGAAGTCGACCACGCGGCCCTGGGAGTCGGTCAGGCGACCGTCCTCCAGGATCTGCAGCAGCGAGTTGAAGATGTCCGGGTGGGCCTTCTCGACCTCGTCGAAGAGGACCACGGAGAACGGCTTGCGGCGCACCTTCTCGGTGAGCTGGCCGCCCTCCTCGTAGCCCACGTATCCGGGCGGGGAGCCGAAGAGCCGGGAGACGGTGTGCTTCTCGCTGAACTCCGACATGTCGAGGGAGATCAGCGCGTCCTCGTCGCCGAAGAGGAACTCGGCGAGCGTCTTGGACAGCTCCGTCTTACCGACACCGGACGGGCCCGCGAAGATGAACGAGCCGCCGGGGCGCTTCGGGTCCTTGAGGCCCGCACGGGTGCGCCGGATGGCCTGGGAGAGCGCCTTGATGGCGTCCTTCTGGCCGATGACGCGCTTGTGCAGCTCGTCCTCCATGCGCAGCAGGCGGGAGGACTCCTCCTCGGTCAGCTTGAAGACCGGGATGCCGGTGGCCGTGGCGAGGACCTCGGCGATCAGGTCGCCGTCGACCTCGGCGACGACGTCCATGTCGCCGGCCTTCCACTCCTTCTCCCGCTTGGCCTTCGCGGCGAGGAGCTGCTTCTCCTTGTCGCGCAGGGAGGCGGCCTTCTCGAAGTCCTGCGAGTCGATCGCGGACTCCTTCTCCCGGCGCACGTCGGCGATCTTCTCGTCGAACTCGCGGAGGTCCGGCGGCGCGGTCATCCGGCGGATGCGCATCCGGGAACCGGCCTCGTCGATCAGGTCGATCGCCTTGTCCGGCAGGAAGCGGTCGGAGATGTAGCGGTCGGCCAGGGTGGCGGCCTGGACCAGCGCCTCGTCCGTGATGGAGACCCGGTGGTGGGCCTCGTAGCGGTCGCGCAGGCCCTTGAGGATCTCGATGGTGTGCGGCAGCGACGGCTCCGCGACCTGGATGGGCTGGAAGCGGCGCTCGAGGGCGGCGTCCTTCTCCAGGTGCTTGCGGTACTCGTCGAGCGTGGTGGCACCGATGGTCTGCAGCTCACCGCGGGCCAGCATCGGCTTGAGGATGCTGGCGGCGTCGATCGCGCCCTCGGCGGCGCCTGCACCCACGAGGGTATGGAGCTCGTCGATGAACAGGATGATGTCGCCGCGGGTGCGGATCTCCTTGAGGACCTTCTTCAGGCGCTCCTCGAAGTCACCGCGGTAGCGGGAGCCGGCGACCAGGGCACCGAGATCGAGGGTGTAGAGGTGCTTGTCCTTGAGGGTCTCGGGCACCTCGCCCTTGACGATGGCCTGGGCCAGGCCCTCGACGACCGCCGTCTTGCCGACACCGGGCTCGCCGATGAGGACGGGGTTGTTCTTCGTACGGCGGGAGAGCACCTGCATGACCCGCTCGATCTCCTTCTCGCGCCCGATGACCGGGTCGAGCTTGGATTCGCGAGCGGCCTGCGTCAGGTTGCGGCCGAACTGGTCCAGGACGAGGGAGGTCGAGGGCGTGCCCTCGGCGGGGCCGCCCGCGGTGGCGGCCTCCTTGCCCTGGTAACCGGAGAGCAGCTGGATGACCTGCTGCCGGACCCGGTTGAGATCGGCGCCCAGCTTGACCAGGACCTGGGCGGCGACGCCCTCGCCCTCACGGATCAGGCCGAGCAGGATGTGCTCCGTACCGATGTAGTTGTGGCCGAGCTGGAGGGCCTCGCGGAGCGACAGCTCCAGGACCTTCTTGGCACGGGGAGTGAAGGGGATGTGCCCGGACGGGGCCTGCTGCCCCTGCCCGATGATCTCCTCCACCTGCTGGCGGACCGCCTCGAGCGAAATCCCGAGGCTCTCCAGGGCCTTAGCGGCGACACCCTCACCCTCGTGGATCAGGCCCAGGAGGATGTGCTCGGTGCCGATGTAGTTGTGGTTGAGCATCCGGGCTTCTTCCTGAGCCAGGACGACAACCCGCCGCGCGCGGTCGGTGAACCTCTCGAACATCGTTAATCGCTCCTCAGAGCGGTCAGGCAGTTAGGGGTCGGTCCCCTCCCTGTCCTTCCGCATGCTAGTCCCGCGGGACGGGACAGCTCATTCCAACTGCCGACATCCGTCCGGATCACCCCCGCGTCGGCGGGGAAACCTGCTGCCGAACAGCCGACAACTCCTCCAACCCGATGGTGGGAGACGATGTTCCCGCAGGCCAGGCATATACGCTCACCACCACTACGCCCATGGCGAACGCACGCTTGGCCCGACACGCCCGCCCGCCGCACCGCCGGGACCCCCGGTGGTGCGCCATGACCGCTGCTGTACCGCCTCTTTCCCACCGGGAAGGTCCTACCCGTACGCGCGCACGATCCATGCGGCGCGGCCTGCATCCCTCCGCTACGGGCGAACAACCTCGCGCTGCCCGGAGCCTCCGTACGCCCCTTGCCCCTTATACGGAGCGTTCCCAACTACCAACGCTGCGTAACCTCTTGGGCGCTTCTCAGTTGCACCGCGTATGACCGTTGCCCTCCCGCGCCCCTGCGGCCCCGCATCTCCATGGTGCCGGGCACGCCATTGGTACGAGCACGAGCTGAACTGGCCGACCGTGGGCGAGGCACCCCTGGAGCTGGTGACCGGGGTGCACTTCGACGTCCTCGACCTACCGCTGGACGCCGGCCTCGCGGTGCTGGCCCGAGCGGTCCGGACCGGGCCCGTCGCGCTCGACGTACGAGCGCGGAGGCTGCGGTTCCTGATCGCCGCGGGCAGCGCGGACGAGCTGCCGGGGCTGCTCGACTGGCTGGAGTGGGGCGGGGTGGCCCTGGATCTGGTCGCACTGGGGTCGGGCGGCCGGATGGTGGCGCCGGTGCCCGCCGGCGAGGGCCGCGGGCACCTCGTGGCGCTCGACTCGGGGAAGGCCGTGTGGGTACGGCCTCCCGAGCCGGGGGGCGAGGTGGAGCCGACACTGCCGGTGACCGGCCTCGGGGGCGATGGGGGCGCCCCCGATCTCGTACGGCTCGTGAGCGCGGCGGCGACGGAGTGCCACCGGGCCCGGTTGCTGCGCGCCGGGGACGCGCGCACGCGTCGGCCGACGGGAGATCAGCCGTTGGCCTTCTCGTACGCCTCACGGATGTCGGCGGGGACGCGGCCGCGGTCGTTGACGTTGTAGCCGTTCTTCTTGGCCCACGCGCGGATCTTCGCGGTGTCGGGGCTGCCGCCGGTGGCACCGGCGCGCGCCTTGCCGCGGGCACCCGCGGTGCGGCCGCCCGTACGGCGCGCCGACTTCACGTAGTCAGCGAGCGCGTCGCGCAGCTTGTCCGCATTGGCCGTGGTGAGGTCGATCTCGTAGGACTTGCCGTCGAGCGCGAACGTCACGGTCTCGTCCGCCTCGCCACCGTCGAGGTCATCAACAAGAAGGACCTGAACCTTCTGTGCCACGGGGAATCCTTTCAGTGGAAAATGGGATTACGGAGGAATAGCAAACCGCCTTTCTCTGAAAAACACAAACCCCCCGGGAAGGTTCAGCCCGCCTTCTGAGTGGGAACGATGCCTTCCGGAGGCGTGGGATAGGGGCGCGATTCGGACATAGGGACCGCGATCACAGATGCAGAAGCATCCGGCTGTTGCCAAGGGTGTTCGGCTTCACCCGTTCGAGACCCAGGAACTCGGCAACGCCCTCGTCATAGGAACGCAGCAGCTCGCTGTAGACATCGCCGTCCACCGGCGTCTCACCGATCTCCACGAAGCCGTGCTTCGCGAAGAAGTCGACTTCGAAGGTGAGGCAGAAAATGCGCCGGACGCCGAGCCAGCGGGCCGTCTGCAGCAGCTTGTCCAGTACCGCGTGGCCGACCCCGCCGCCCTTGGCCCTCGGGTCCACCGCGAGAGTGCGCACCTCGGCGAGGTCTTCCCACATCACATGGAGTGCGCCGCAGGCGATGACCTCGCCGTCGGTGTCCCGTTCGGCCACCCAGAACTCCTGGATGTCCTCGTAAAGCGTGACCGTGGCTTTGTCGAGCAGGATGCGCTCACGAACGTACGTGTTGATGAGGCGGCGGACCGCCGGAACATCGCTGGTCCGGGCACGGCGGACGGTGACGACTTTTGATAGCGCGGGCATGACCGGACGCTATCGCCCGGAGGCCCCGGTACCGTCGGCGGGCCCGTCGAGTTGCACGATGTGGATGGCGTCCCGGAGGGCTTCGCGCTGCTCGGCCGACATCATGCCGAAGAAGGCGACGAGTGCGGCCGCGGGGTTGTCACTCACGGACCACGCTTCGTTCATCAGTGCGGCCGAGTAGGCGGCCCGGTTGGAGACCGCCTCATATCGATAGGCGCGGCCTTCCGCCTCCCGCCGGACCCAGCCCTTCTGATACAGGTTGTCCATTACGGTCATGACGGTCGTGTAGGCGATGGACCGTTCCTTCTGAAGGTCTTCCAGCACTTCTCGAACAGTGACCGGTCGGTTCCAGTCCCACACGCGCGTCATGACGGCGTCTTCCAGATCACCCAGGCGTCGAACCACACGCGAATAATAGTGGGAGATGTCTAGAATGCCGGTTTATCGTGGCGCGAAAAAGGGCGTACGGCCGAGAATTGCAGTCTCGGAACGTACGCCCTGTGGACGTGATACGCCCATACGGGACCGGACGGCGCCGGGGACCGTTCGGCGGGAACTCGTGGGCCGTCGCCCTAGCGCGCCTGCTCGGCGCTCGGGGTGCGGGCCATGGCCGCGTCGACGATGGCGTCTTCCTTCGCCTTGTTCTCGCCACCCTGACTCTTGACGATCGTCACGATCAGCGCGATGAATGCGACCGCCATCACCACGGGCGGGACCAGCGCTGCGACATAGTCCATGGCCGTCGGCTCCTTCTGGTTCTGGATTCTGCGATTGTGCGCGACCCGTCCAGATTACGCGCGCTTCAGGCCGGACGGGCCGCGGGGTCGGAATCCGTCGCCGCGGGCGGCGGGGCGGCCTTGCGCCGCGGCGGAAACACCTCTCCGGGAGTGGGAATGGGGCGGTCCGGCCGGGGCGGCTTGGGCGCGGCCGGGGCGGGACGGGGCGCCGGTTTCGGCGCGGGCTTCGGCTCGGACTTCAGTTCGGATTTCTGCTCGGACTTCTGCTCGGGGCGGGAATCCGGCGGCCCGGCGGCCGTTCCGGCGGGCGCGGCCGCCGCACTCGCCGCGCGGCCGCCCGGGAGGGCGAGCAGGCGCGCACGGCGCGGCTCGGGCCGGGAGGCGGGCACCGCGGCGGCCCGGTCGGCCAGCCGCGCCCGCACGACGAGCTCGGCGAGGTGTTCGCAGCGGTGCAGCAGCGCACGGCGGCGGTCGGCCTCGGCACCCCCTGAGGGGCCCGTACAGAGCGTCCGCAGCGCCGTCAGGTCCTCCGGGCGGGGCTGGTAGCCCGCCGCGAGGGCGTCCTGGAGCCGCTCCGTGTAGCCGGCGGCGGCGCCGGGCAGGGCGTCGCGGTAGCGGGCGAGGTCGGCGAGGAGGAAGGCGCGCAGCCGGCCGCCCTCGCGGGCCGCCTCGTCCACGGCCTCCGCGAGCCGGAGGAACTCCCGCACCTCTTCGGCACGCTCGGGGCCCGGACGGCCGGGCACGGACTGGGGGTCGAGGGCGATGGCGAGGGCTCGGCGCAGCACGCGCAGTTCGTCCGCGCTGAATGCCATGCCGCCGCGTGATCCATAGGGCGTGGGCATGCGCCGACTTTAAGTGCTAAGCGGACAAATTTGGATGAGCTGGGTTTTTCGGGCGTGCCACGGTGTCGGGCGGCGCTCCACGGGCGCGGTGCGGCGCGTGGGGGGGGCGCGGCGGCGCCCGGGTCAGCGCTGTCTGCGGCGGGCGGCGCCCACCGCGATCGCTCCGGCCGAGAGGGCCGTGCCCGAGGTGGTGGCGATGAGGAGGGTGCCGTTGGTGCCGGGGTCGGCGGGGGGCTCGGGCGCCGTGGCCGGGTCCAGGATCTCCACGCGGATGACCGCCGAGTCGTTGGCGGGGTCCGGGTCGGGGGTGGCGCGCTCCCCGTCGTGGTCGAGGACCTGTACGCGGCCCTGCGCGCCGCCGACCTTCCGGTCGATGCGGACCTCGAAGCGCAGCGTCTCCGTGTCCCCGGCGGGGAAGTTCTCGCCGATCGCGCAGACGTACGTGGCGGGGCCGCCGGGCACCGCCTTCGCCACGCACGGCTGCCGCCCGTCGCCGCGCGGGGTACGGGCCGCGGTGATGGTGGTGCCCGCCGGAGGGATCACCTCGTACGCGCCGGCGCCGTGGCCGCCCCGGGTGACGGCGGGGCCGGGGCCGCCGTTCCTGACGCCCAGTTCGACCTCGACGGTCTGGCCGACGCGGCCGACGACGGGGTGGGCGACGGCCTGGTAGTCGGCGCCGGGTTCCGCGGCGCGGGCCGGGGCGGCGGCCGCCCCGACGGCGGCGAGGCCGGCTGCCGTTGCGGCTGCCGCCAGCCACCGACGCATTGTCCGCTTCCTGCGCATACGCTCCACGCCCATCATGTGCACGATCATGTCCCGCAGGTGACAGGACAGTTGGAGCGGGGGGTTGGTTGCGTCAACGGGTACGGCGTTTCCGTTTGCTCACAATGCCGTTTGCTCACATGCCGGACGGGCGATGCCGGCCTGCCCGGGACGCGGCCCCTGGGCAGGCCGGTGTCAGGACCGCGCCACGTTGCGTTCGTACACCAGGCGCAGGCCGATGAGCGTCAGCCAGGGCTCGTGCTCGTCGATGACGGTCGCCTCGCCCAGCACCAGCGGGGAGAGGCCGCCGGTGGCGATGACGGTGACGTCCTCGGGGTCGTCCGCGAGCTCGCGGGCCATGCGGGCGACGACGCCGTCGACCTGGCCCGCGAAGCCGTAGAGGATGCCGGACTGCATGGCCTCGACCGTGTTCTTGCCGATGACGCTGCGCGGGCGGGCCAGCTCGATCTTGCGGAGCTGGGCGCCCTTGACGCCCAGGGCCTCCACGGAGATCTCGATGCCGGGGGCGATCACCCCGCCCGCGTACTCCCCGCGCGCGCTGACCGCGTCGAAGGTGGTGGCCGTGCCGAAGTCGACGACGATGCACGGGCCGCCGTAGAGCTCCACGGCGGCGACGGCGTTGACGATCCGGTCGGCGCCGACCTCCTTGGGGTTGTCCATCAGGATCGGCACCCCGGTCTTGACGCCCGGCTCGACGAGGACCGCGGGCACGTCGCCGTAGTAGCGGCGGGTGACCTCGCGGAGCTCGTGCAGGACGGCGGGGACCGTGGAGCAGATCGCGATGCCGTCGATGCCGTCACCCAGCTCGTCGCCGAGCAGCGGGTGCATGCCCATCAGACCCTGGAGCAGGACGGCCAGTTCGTCGGCGGTGCGGCGGGGGTCGGTCGAGACCCGCCAGTGCTCGACGATGTCCTCGCCGTCGAACAGACCGAGGACGGTATGGGTGTTGCCGACATCGATGGTGAGCAGCATCAGGCGGTCTCCTCCCGGAGGTCCAGGCCGATGTCGAGGATCGGGGAGGAGTGGGTGAGCGCGCCGACCGCGAGGTAGTCGACGCCGGTCTCCGCGTACGCACGGGCGTTGACGAGCGTGAGGCGGCCGGAGGACTCCAGCATGGCGCGGCCCGCGACGAGTTCGACGGCCTCACGGGTCTGCTCGGGGGTGAAGTTGTCGAGCAGGACGAGGTCGGCGCCCTCGGCGAGGACCTCGGGGATCTGGTCGAGGCGGTCGACCTCGACCTCGACCGGCAGGCCGGGGAACCGCTCGCGCACGGCCCGGAACGCGGCGGCGACGCCACCGGCGGCGACCACGTGGTTGTCCTTGACGAGCGCGGCGTCCGAGAGGGACATGCGGTGGTTGACGCCCTCGCCGCAGCGGACCGCGTACTTCTCCAGGGCGCGCAGGCCCACGGTGGTCTTGCGGGTGTCGCGGACGGCGGCCTTGGTGCCCTTGAGGACGTCGGCCCACTCGCGGGTGGCGGTGGCGATGCCGGACAGCCGGCAGAGCAGGTTGAGCGCGCTGCGCTCGGCGGTGAGGAGGTCGCGGGTGCGGGTCCGCACGGTCAGCAGCCGCTGCCCGGCCGTGACCCGGTCGCCGTCCTCGACGTGCCGCTCGACCTCGAACTCGTCGGTGCAGACGACCGAGAGGATGGCCTCGGCGATCCGCAGTCCGGCGACGGTGCCGTCCTCCCGGGCGGTGAAGTCGCCGGTGGCGCGGGCGTCTTCGGGAATCGTCGCGACGGTGGTGACGTCCTCGCCGCCGTCGAGGTCCTCCTCGATGGCGAGGTGGGCGATGTCCTCGACCTGGAGCGGGTCGAGGCCCGCGGCCTCGAGCAGCTCGACGAGGGCGGGGTCGAGACCGCATTCCATGACGTCCGCCTCGAACGACTCGCCGCAGCCGCAGCCGTCACCGCAGCCCACGGCCGCTTCCTCCGCGGACGGGCCGATCTGGTGCAGGGGAAGGTCGTCGGTGGTGCTCACGGGGTCTCCTTGGGAGCGGCGGGAGTGGGGTTCGTCGGGACGGCTGCGGGGGACACCGCGGGGAAGTCCGCGGAGTCCGTGCGGGAAACCTCGAGCGTACGGTCGGGGCGCAGGGAGACCAGCAGGTGGCCGCGCCACGCGGTGTCGACGCGGTCGGGGAAGTCCTCGCGCCAGTGGCAGCCGCGGGTCTCCTCGCGGCGCAGGGCGGCGGCGACCAGGACGCGGGCGACGAGCAGGAGGTTGGTGGCCTCCCAGCTCTCGGTGCCGGGCTCGGCGGTCTTCCCGTCGGTCTCCAGCGCGTCGGCCGCCGCGGCGTGCAGCCGGTCGAGTTCGGCCGCGGCGCGCTGCAGGCTCTCCGCGGAACGGAGCACTCCGGCACCGTTGGTCATGATCCGCTGGACGGCGAAGCGGGCCTCGGGGGCGAGGAGAGGGGTGGCGGGCAGGTCGGCGGCGATGGCCTCGCCCGGGGCGCCGGTGGCGGCCACGGCGATGTCGGCCGCGATGCGCTCGGCGAAGACCAGGCCCTCCAGCAGGGAGTTGGAGGCGAGGCGGTTGGCGCCGTGGACGCCCGTGCAGGCGACCTCGCCGCAGGCGTAGAGCCCCGGCACGGTCGTACGGCCGTGGAGGTCGGTGCGCACGCCGCCGGAGGCGTAGTGCGCGGCGGGCGCGACGGGGATGGGCTCGGTCACGGGGTCGATGCCGTGGGTGCGGCAGGCGGCGAGGATGGTGGGGAAGCGGTGGGCCCACATCTCGGCGCCGAAGTGCCGGGCGTCGAGGTACATGTGCTCGGCGCCGAGCTCCTGCATGCGGCGCGTGATGCCCTTGGCGACGATGTCGCGGGGGGCGAGCTCGGCGAGCTCGTGGGCGCCGACCATGAAGCGGTGGCCGTCGGCGTCGACGAGGTGGGCGCCCTCGCCGCGGACCGCCTCGGACACCAGGGGCTGCTGGCCCTCCGCGTCGGGCCCGAGCCACAGGACGGTGGGGTGGAACTGGACGAACTCCAGGTCGGAGACCTCCGCCCCGGCGCGCAGGGCGAGGGCGACGCCGTCGCCGGTGGAGACCGGGGGGTTGGTGGTCGCGGAGAAGACCTGGCCCATGCCGCCGGTGGCCAGGACGACGGCCTTGGCGCGGACGGCGCCGACGCCGTCGTGGCAGCCCTCGCCCATGACATGCAGGGTGACTCCGGCGGCACGGCCCGTGGAGTCCTTGAGGAGGTCGAGGACGAGGGCGTTCTCGACGGTCTCGATGCCTGCCGCGCGGACGGCCTCGACCAGGGCGCGGGAGATCTCGGCGCCGGTGGCGTCGCCTCCGGCGTGGGCGATGCGGCGGCGGTGGTGGCCGCCCTCGCGGGTCAGCAGGATCTCGCCGGAGTCGTCGTCGGTGTCGAAGAGGGCGCCGGTGGCGATGAGGCGGCGCACCGCGTCGGGGCCTTCGGTGACCAGGGCGCGCACGGCTTCCTCGGAGCAGAGCCCGGCGCCGGCCACGAGGGTGTCGTCGAGGTGCTGCTCGGGGGTGTCGCCCTCGCCGAGCGCGGCGGCGATGCCGCCCTGCGCCCAGCGGGTGGAGCCGTCGTCGAGGCGCGCCTTGGTGACGACGGTGACGTGGGCGCCGGCGGCGGCGCAGCGCAGGGCGACCGTGAGCCCGGCGACGCCGGAGCCGACGACGACCACATCGGCGTCGACGGACCAGCCGGGCCGGGGTGCGTTCAGCCGTATGCCGGTCATCGCTGTGCTCCGGTTTCCACGAAAGCCGTTTCGGCGAAGGTCAGGGGGATGTTGTCGATGAGGCGGGTGGCGCCCACCTTGGCGGCGACGGCGAGGACGGCCTCACCGGTGTGGCCGTCGGGGACCTCGGTGAAGTCGGCGGGGTCGACGAGGGCCAGGTAGTCGAGGACGACCGGGGGCTCCATCCGTGCCGCGTCGTCCAGGATGGCGCGGGCGGAGCGGCGGACGGCCGCGGGGCCGCTGTCGGCCACCGCCGCGGCGGTGAGCAGGGCGCGGGATATCTCCAGGGCGGAGGCACGGTCGGCCTCGGAGAGATAGCGGTTGCGGCTGGAGAGGGCGAGGTTGTCGCCCTCGCGGACGGTGGGGACGCCGACGATCTCGACGGGGAAGTTGAGGTCGCGGACCATGCGGCGGATGAGCGCGAGCTGCTGGGCGTCCTTCTGGCCGTAGAGCGCGACGTCCGGCCGGGTGAGGTGCAGGAGCTTGGCGACGACGGTGAGCATGCCGTCGAAGTGGCCGGGGCGGGAGGCGCCTTCGAGGCGCTCGCCCATGGGGCCGGCGGTGATCCGCACCTGGGGCTCGCCGCCGGGGTAGACCTCGTCGACGGCGGGGGCGAGCACGATGTCGGCACCGGCCTTCTCGGCGATGTCGATGTCGGCGTCGAGGGTGCGCGGGTAGCGGTCGAGGTCCTCGCCCGCGCCGAACTGGAGGGGATTGACGAAGACGGTGACGACGACCTGGCCGTCGGGCCCGACGAGCTCACGGGCGGTGCGGACCAGGGTGGCGTGGCCCTCGTGGAGGGCGCCCATGGTCATGACGACGGCGCGGCGGCCGTCCCGGGGCAGGGCGTGGAGCTCTTCGGCCGTGCGGGTGAGCTGGATGGTCATGCGTTGCCTCCGTCCGCGAGGACGCCGAGCAGGTCCTCCGCCAGTTCCGGCTTGAGCAGGCCGTGCGCGAGTGCGCGGTCCGCGGTGGTGCGCGCCATGGCCAGGTATCCGGCGACGGCGTTGGGCGCGTGGGCGCGCAGCTCCTCGATGTGGGCCGCGACGGTGCCCGCGTCACCGCGGGCCACCGGG
This sequence comes from Streptomyces sp. NPDC002537, assembly GCF_053594975.1. Lineage (NCBI taxonomy): Bacteria > Bacillati > Actinomycetota > Actinomycetes > Kitasatosporales > Streptomycetaceae > Streptomyces > Streptomyces sp. NPDC002537. The sequence goes on along the minus strand of NZ_JBSFWT010000009.1, from coordinate 111,160 downwards.
CCGGTGAGGGCCGCGTCCCCACTGCGCAGGACGTTGTCGAGCGCGGCGCCGAGGAGCGGCCCGAGCATGCGGTCGGGGGCGGCGACACCGGCGGTGCGCAGCAGCTCCATGGCCTGGGCGACCAGGGTGACCAGGTGGTTCGAGCCCATGGCGAGGGCCGCGTGGTAGAGCGGGCGGGCGCTCTCCGCTATCCACTCGGGCTCGCCGCCCATCTCGATGACCAGGGCCTCCGCGGCGAGCCGCAGTTCGTCGGGCGCGGTGACGCCGAAGGAGCAGCCCGCGAGCCGCTCGACGTCCACCTGGGTGCCGGTGAAGGTCATGGCGGGGTGGAGGGCGAGCGGCAGGGCGCCCGCCCGGCGGGCCGGGTCGAGAACGGCCGCGCCGTGCCGGCCCGAGGTGTGCACGATGATCTGCCCGGGGCGGACGGCGCCGGTCTCGGCGAGGCCGGCGACGAGGCCGGGGAGGACGTCGTCGGGGACGGTGAGCAGCACCAGCTCCGCGCGCGCGAGGACTTCGGCGGGCGGGACGAGGGGCACTCCGGGGAGCAGCTCGGCGGCCCGGCGCACGGAGGCGTCCGAGACCCCGGAGGCCGCCACGGGGCGGTGTCCGGCGAGTCGCAGCGCGGCGGCGAGCGGGGGGCCGACACGGCCCGCTCCGACGACGCCCACGGTGAGCCGGGCCGGGCGGTCCTGAGTGCTCGGGTGCTGCGGGATGGGTTGTGCGTTCACGCGGCGATGGCCTTCCGTTCCAGTCCTGGGCTCCCCCATGCCGCGCAGGCCAGGGGCGGGTACCGGACGATTCCTTCGTCATGCTACGCGAGTACGGGGTGGCCTCTTCCGTACGTCCCCAGCCCTGTGGAAAACCTGCCTGTGGATAACTCCGGGTGCGGGGTCGCGGTGGGTCATCATCGAGGCATGACGGGAGACGGACCAGTGCCAGGGGCCGGGGAATCCGGCGGGGAATTCGGCGGGGAATCCGGCGGGGAAGCCGGCGGGGAAGCCAGCGGGGAAGAGGTGCGGGAGATGAGGGAAGGGGTGGGCCGGGCCCGGTGGGCGGCGGCCGCGCGGGGCGCGGAGCGGATCCTCTCGGCGGGCCTGTCCGCGCCGACGGTGCGCGAGCGGCTGGCGGCCCTGGCCGCGGACGCCCCCGGCCCGGCGCTGGATCTGCCGTTGGACGCGTACGGGGACGGGGACGGGATCGTCGGCGAGCTGGAGCGCAGGGTCGCGGAGCTGCTGGGCATGGAGGCCGCGGCGTTCTTCCCGACCGGCACGATGGCGCAGCAGGTGGCCCTGCGGTGCTGGGCGGGGCGTACGGGCAGCGAGGTCGTGGCGCTGCACCCGATGTCCCATCTGGAGCGGGACGAGCGCGGTGCGTACGCGCGGGTCTCGGGCCTGCGCGCGGTGCACCCGACGCACGCGCCGCGGCTGCCGACGGCCGCGGAGGTGCGTGATCTCGACGAGCCGTTCGGGACGCTCGCGCTCGAACTGCCGTTGCTGCGCGCGGGCTTCGTCCTGCCCACGTGGGAGGAGCTGGTGGCGGTCGTGGAGGCCGCCCGCGAGCGGGACGCGGTGGTCCACTTCGACGGGGCGCGGCTGTGGGAGTGCCCGGCCCGTTTCGGGGTGGGGCTGGCCGAGGTGGCCGCTCTCGCCGACTCGGTCTACGTGTCCTTCTACAAGTCGCTCGGCGGCATATCGGGGGCCGCGCTGGCCGGTCCCGCGGAGCTGGTGGAGGAGGCGCGTGCCTGGCGGCACCGGTACGGCGGGAACGTGTTCCAGCAGTGGCCCGCGGCGCTCGCGGCGTTGACGGGGCTGGAGCGGGAGCTGCCCCGGCTGCCGTCGTACGTGGCGCACGCCGAGGTGGTGGCGGCGGCCGTGGCGGAGGCGTTCCGGACAGCGGGGGTGCCGTGGTTCCGGGTGAGTCCGGAGGTGCCGCACACCCATCAGTTCCAGGTGTGGCTGCCGCATCCGGTGGCGGTGCTGGACGAGGCCGGGGTGTCGCTGGCCGAGGAGACGCGGACGCTGGTGTTCGGCGGCTGGTACGCGTCCGAGGTGCCCGGTCTGTCGATCACCGAGGTCACGGTCGGCTCGTCAGCCCTGGGCTGGACGTCCGAGGCGGTCGTCGAGGCGGTCGGTGCCTTTCTGGCCCGGGTGGCGGCGGGCTCCGGAGGCGCAGGCCGATAGGGCATCGGGCGCGGGGGCGGCGGCTGCGGGCCGGCCGGCCGGTCGTGCGGGGGTGCGGGTCTCCTGGCGCGGGAGGGCCCCCGGGAGCAGGAGGCGGAGCAGTGCGCGCCGACGGGCCCGGCGGGCGGCGGCCCGCTCGTCGACGACGGCCCGGAAGTCCCTCCAGGTGCGGAATTCGCGGATGAGGCGGAGCTCGCCCTCGCCCGGGGAGGATGGCGCGGGCTCATGGTGCTGGGCGGTGCGGTAGAGGTCGAGCATGTGCTGCTGGGTGGCGTTCATGGCTCCACCCTGCGCCGGTCGCGGGGCCTTCGCCGTGTGGATTGACAAGGACCGTCAATCGACGGCCCGACCTGCGAGGAGAGAGGCACGATGGGCGCATGAGCGTGGACATCGACATCACCGGCCTGCCGCTGGAGCGCATCCAGTTCTGCCCGTCGCCCCTCGCGGAGCTGGGCGCGATGCTGCACGCGCTGGCCGAGCCGGGCCATCACCCGGGGCTGCACGGCTGGGCCACCGCCACCGCGTCCTCCCTCCAGCCGGATCTCGCCGACAGGCTGACCGAGGCGGACTTCCTGTGGCGCTCCTCGCGCTCGGACTTCCTGCTGCCCGCCGTCCCCCGGGCCACGCTCGCCGAAGAGCTGGACGACCTCGACCGGATGGACGACGAGGCCTTCGTCTCGGCGGCCTTCGAGATCACCTGCCACCCCGGCTACGAGAAGGGGTGGCCCTCCCCGTTGGTCGACGCCGGGCAGCGGGCGCGGGTGCTGGAGCTGTCCGCCGCACGCGGGCCGCTGCAGGCGGCGTTCGCGGCCCGCGTGCTGGAGGACCCCACCACGCTGCGCGGCTGGCTGCGGCGGCTCTTCGAGGACTGCGAGCAGGCGTTCTTCGGCGACAACTGGCAGCGGGTCCGGGTGCAGCTGGCCGCCGACGCCCGGCACAAGGCGGAGCTGCTCCGGCGCAAGGGCCTCGCGGAGGCCCTCGGAGCGGTCTCCCCCGCGATCTCGCTCAGCGAGGACGGGTCGCGCATCGTCATCGACAAGTTGACGGTCGGGCGGACCACCGCGGCACGCGGGCGGGGAGTGGTCTTCCTGCCGACCGCGTTCGGCTGGCCGCACCTGTTCGCCGTCCACCGCTCCGGCTGGAAGCCGGTCGTGCAGTACCCGGTGACCGCCGCCGAGCTTCCCCAGCCCACGGCCCCGCACCTGGTGCAGCAGCGGCTGGAGGCGCTCTCCCACCCGGTGCGGATGCGGCTGTGCCGCACCCTCTCGCGCGGCCCGCACACCACAGGAGAGCTGGCCGCCGCGTACGGCCTGACGCCGCCGGAGGTGTCCCGGCACATAGCCGTGCTGAAGAAAGCCGGCCTGCTGGGCACACGGCGGCGGGGCCGCTACGTCCTGCACCAGCTGGACCTGACGACGGTGGCACGGCTGGGCAGCGACTTCCTGGAAACGGTGCTGCGCTGATCCCGAGCGGTCCCGCGAGGGAGCCTGGGTACTCATCCCACGCGGTAGACCTGCCCCGTCTGCCGTCCCTCCACCGAGCGGACGTACGCCTGTGCGACGCGCGCGGCGGGGACCGGTTCCATGCCGGGGAAGAAGGCGCCGTACGCGGCGACCGACTCCGCCACGATCGTCGGGCTCACGGCGTTGATCCGCTGCGGCGGCAGCTCGATGGCGGCGGCCCGGACGAACGCCTCCACCGCCCCGTTCACGGCGGAAGCGGCGGCGCCCGCCGGGATCGGCTCGTGCGTCAGGATTCCGCTGATCAGGGTGAAGGAGCCGTGCGGAGGCAGGTGCCGGGCGCCCTGGCGGACCAGCTCGATCTGACTCAGTGCCTTCCCCCGGAAGGAGGTGGCGAAGTCGTCGGCGGCCAGTTCACCCAGTGGCTTGAAAACGGCGTCGCCCGCCGCGCACACCACCGCGTCGAGCCCCGTCACCTGCCCGTAGAGGCCCGCCACCGCCTCGGGGTCGGTGATGTCGCAGACGATGTCGCCCTTCGTCCGTCCGACGGTGACCACGTCGTGGCCACGGTCGCTCAGAGCCGTGCGCACCGCGGTACCCAGGGTGCCGGAGGCACCGACGAGGAGAATCTTCATTGCCGACCTTCCAGAAAACGAACGGAATCGAGAACCGCGGGGCGGCCGCCCCGCGGACAACCCCGACGCTAGAAGGCCACCCCCGCATCCGGAAATACCTTCTGCGCAGCGACTATGCTCCGGACGCATGGATGATGTGGAGCTGCGGCACCTCAAGGCCCTGGTCGCCATCGCCGACGAGGGCACGGTCACCGCGGCGGCCGCGCGGCTGTGCCTGACGCAGCCCGCGCTGTCCCGTACGCTCGCCCAGCTCGAACAGCGGGTCGGGGTGCGGCTCGTCGACCGCTCGTCCCGCCGTCTGGCCCTGACCCCGGCCGGGAGCACGCTGCTGGAGCACGGCCGGGCGATCCTCGCCCACCTTGACGCGGCGCTCGCCGACACGGCGGCCGTCTCCCGGCCGCTGCGGCTCGGCTACAACTGCGCCGTCCTCGGTCGGCAGACCGTGCCCCTGCTGCGCTCCTGGCGCCGGGACCACCCGCACGTCCCGCTGGAGCTGCGCCGGATGGACAACCGCACCGCCGGCCTCGCCACGCGCGAGGTCGACCTGGCGATCCTGCGCGTCCGGCCCACCGACCCACGTATCGAGGCGGAGGCCCTCTACCTGGAGGAACGCGTCGCCGCCCTCCCCGACGACCATCCGCTCGCCGCCCGCGACACGGTCACGGCGGCCGAGCTCCACACCGAGACCCTCGTCGTCTGCCCGGAGACAAGCTCGGCCGGGGTCGAGCTGTGGCCCCCGGACCTCCGGCCGCTGCGGACGGTCGAGGCACGCAACGTCGACGAATGGCTGACCGTGGTCTCCGCCGGTCAGGCGATCGGCCTGGCGGCGGCCGGCACGCGGGAGAGCCACGCGCACCCGGGCGTCCGCTACGTCACGGTCACGGACGCCCCCGCCGCGACGGTGTGGCTCGCCCGCCCGGCGCGGCCGACGCACCCGGCGACGGATACGTTCCGCGAGGCCGTACGGGACGTGGTCAGCGGCTGATCAGCCGCAGGAACCCTTACTGCGGCTACTGCCCCGCTCCCCCGCCGGCCCGCACCAGGCCGCTCTCGTACGCGAGGACGACGACCTGCACCCGGTCGCGCAGGCCCAGCTTGGTGAGGATGCGCCCCACGTGGGTCTTGACCGTGGCCTCGGAGAGGACCAGGCGCCCGGCGATCTCACCGTTGGAGAGGCCCTGCGCCACGAGCATCATGACCTCGCGCTCCCGGTCGGTGAGCCTGCCGATCTCCGCGCTCGTCGGCTCGTTTCCCGTACTGGGCAGCATCGGGGTGAAACGGTCCAGCAGCCGCCGGGTCGTGCTGGGCGCGACCACCGCGTCACCGCTGTGCACGGCCCGGATCGCGCCGAGCAGTTCGGCGGGCGGCACGTCCTTGAGCATGAAGCCGCTCGCGCCGACCTTGAGCGCCGAGAAGGCGTACTCGTCCAGGTCGAACGTGGTCAGGATCAGCACCTTCGGCGGGTTCTCCTGCGCGCAGATGCGGCGGGTCGCCTCCACGCCGTCCAGCCGGGGCATGCGCACGTCCATCAGGACGACGTCCACCTCGGTACCGGCCAGCACCTCCAGCGCCTCGGCGCCGTCCCCGGCCTCGGCGACGACGTCCATGTCGGGCTGGGCGGCCAGCACCATACGGAAGCCGGTACGGAGAAGCGCCTGGTCGTCGACGAGCATGACCCGGATGGACATAGAGATCCCTTTCTGGACCGGATGCGTACTACACCGGATGTGTACTACGGAGCAGCGGTGCGGGGCGGTCAGCGGCCGCCCGGCTTGGCGGGCAGGAGGACGCTGATCCGGAAGCCGCCGCCGTGCCGGGGCCCCGCGTCCAGCGTGCCGCCCACCATGCCGACACGCTCGCGCATGCCGATGAGGCCGTGGCCCATGCCGTCGGCGCCGCCCGACTCGTACAGCTCGTGCTGCGCGCCCCGGCCGTCGTCCTCGATCAGCAGTCCCAGCCCGTCGTCGAAGTAGGTCAGGCACACGCTCGCGCCGACGTCCGGCCCGCCGTGCTTGCGGGTGTTGGTGAGCGCCTCCTGCACGATGCGGTACGCGGTGAGCTCGACGCCGCTCGGCAGCGGTCGCGCGGCGCCCTCCACCCGGAAGTCCACCGGCAGGCCCGCGCGCCGCACCTGTTCGACGAGATCGCCGATCTGCTCCACGTCGGGCTGCGGCACGTACTCCCCGCCCTCGCCGCCCTCGTCCGTGCGCAGCACGCCCAGCAGCCGGCGCATTTCGGCCAGGGCCTGCCGGCCGGTGCCGGAGATCGTCTCCAGGGCCTGCTTGGCCTGTTCGGGCGAGGCGTCCAGCACATACGCGGCGCCATCGGCCTGCACCACCATGACCGAGACGTTGTGCGCGACGACGTCGTGCAGCTCGCGGGCGATGCGCGCGCGCTCGGCGGTGACCGCCAGCTTCGCCTGCTGCTCGCGGTCCTTCTCCAGCTGCTCGGCGCGCTCCTCCAGCTGCGCCCAGTACGCGCGGCGGGTGCGCATCGAGTCGCCCATCACCCAGGCGAGGACGAAGGGGATGGTCAGGAGCACCGCCGTGGTCCCGGTCCGGAAGACGTCCGTGTCGTGCATCCAGCGCAGCGTGGCGAGCGAAGGGGCCAGCAGGCCGCCGATCAGCGCCAGCCGTGAGGCCCACTTCACATGGCCGGAAGCGACCGTGTAGACGATCGCGAGCATCGCGAAGTCGTACACGTTCGGCTGGATGTCGAGCACGAGCTGCACCACGCCGGTGGCGATGGTGAGCAGCAGCATCTTCTCCGGCGCCCGCCTCCGCAGGGCGATCACCAGGCACAGCGCGATCGAGACGGCGGCGCCGCCGAGCCGGTGGAGGGCACTGCCCGACTGTTCGGCGACCGCGAGCCCGCTCATGCAGAACAGCAGCAGAGCCCAGGAGGAGTCCACACCCGTCGGGTGCCTGCGGAGAAAGTCGTAAAGGCGCTGCACGTCACCCAGCGTAGGCATGTCGCGTACGTGCCGGGGTCAACCGGACGATCGATCCGACGGCGCCCCGCCTACTCCCCAAGGTGGAGGCGGCTGGCCCGCCCGGGGCGCATAGCGTGTGCGTATGGCAAGCGGAACCAAAACCTGGCGCGCCGCCACGGAGGGCGCCCTCTACGGCCCGAAGGGCTTCTACCGACGTCCCGAGGGCCCCGCCGGGCACTTCCGTACCTCCGTGCACGCCTCGCCGCTCTACGCGGGAGCCGTAGCGGAACTGCTGCGGCGGGTCGACGAGGCGCTGGGGCACCCGGCGGAACTGGCGTTCACGGATGTCGGCGCCGGCCGGGGCGAGCTCCTGACCGGAGTGCTCGCGCGGACCGGGCCCGAACTGGGCGCACGGCTGCGCCCGTACGCCGTGGAACGCGCCGGGCGCCCCCCGGGGCTCGACGAGCGCGTCACCTGGCTGGGCACGGTCCCGGAAGGCGTCGACGGGCTGATCTTCGCCAACGAGTGGCTGGACAACGTGCCGGTGGACGTCGCCGAGGCGGACGCGGAGGGCACCGCGCGCCAAGTGCTCGTCCAGGAGGACGGCGAGGAACTCCTCGGCGCGCCCGTGTCGGGCGCGGACGCCGCCTGGCTCGCCCGCTGGTGGCCGCTGGACGGGGCGCCGCCCGGCAGCCGCGCCGAGATCGGCGGTCCGCGGGACGCCGCCTGGGCGCGGGCCGTGGGCAGCCTGCGGTCCGGGCTGGCGGTAGCCGTCGACTACGCGCACGAGCGCGCCGGGCGGCCGCCGTTCGGGACGCTGGCGGGGTTCCGGGACGGCCGCGAGGTCCGGCCGGTGCCGGACGGTTCGTGCGACATCACCGCGCACGTCGCCCTGGACGCCTGCGCGGGCCCCGGCAGCTCCCTGCTGACCCAGCGGGAGGCCCTGCACGCCCTCGGTGTGGACGGCCGCCGTCCGCCCCTGTCGCTCGCCTCGTCCGATCCGGCCGGTTACGTACGGGCGCTGGGCGCGGCGGGCGAGGCGGCGGAGCTGACGGCCCCGGCCGGGCTGGGCGGTTTCGGCTGGCTCGTGCAGCCGGTCGGCGACGCCTGTGCCGGGCTGCTGGGGCCCGCCCACGGGCACCCGGACGGGGAAGGCTGACAAACTGTTCCCATGGCCCCTACCTCTGAGACGACAGTCGGCATCGGCGGCGCGGCGGAGAGCACCGACATGGTGCTCAACATCGGCCCGCAGCACCCGTCCACCCACGGTGTGCTGCGGCTGCGGCTCGTCCTCGACGGGGAGCGGGTCCTGGAGGCGGAGCCGGTCATCGGCTATATGCACCGGGGCGCGGAGAAGCTGTTCGAGGCGCGCGACTACCGGCAGATCGTCATGCTCGCCAACCGCCACGACTGGCTGTCGGCCTTCTCCAACGAGCTCGGGGTCGTGCTCGCCGTGGAGCGGATGCTCGGCATGGAGGTCCCGGAGCGCGCCGTGTGGACGCGGACGCTGCTCGCCGAGCTGAACCGGGTGCTCAACCACCTGATGTTCCTCGGCTCGTACCCCCTCGAACTCGGCGGGATCACGCCGGTCTTCCACGCCTTCCACGAGCGCGAGCAGCTCCAGACGGTGATGGAGGAGGTCTCGGGCGGCCGGATGCACTACATGTTCAACCGCGTCGGCGGCCTGAAGGAGGACCTGCCCGCCGGCTGGCTGGGCCGGGCCCGGCACGCGGTCGCCGACGTCCGCTCGCGGATGGACGTCTACGACCGGCTGGTGCTCGGCAACGAGATCTTCCGGGGGCGCACGCGCGGCGTCGGCGTGCTGTCGCGCGAGGCCGTGCACGCGTACGGGGTGAGCGGGCCGATCGCCCGCGCGTCCGGGGTGGACTTCGACCTGCGCCGCGACGAGCCGTACCTCGCGTACGGGGAGCTGCGGGACACCCTGAAGGTGGTCACGCGCGAGGACAGCGACTGCCTGGCCCGCTTCGAGTGCCTGCTGGAGCAGACGCACAACTCGCTGGAGCTCGCGGAGGCCTGCCTGGACCGGATCGCGGAGCTCGCGCCCGGCCCGATCAACCAGCGGCTGCCGAAGGTGCTGAAGGCGCCCGAGGGCGCCACGTACGCCTGGACCGAGAACCCTCTCGGCCTCAACGGCTACTACCTGGTGTCGAAGGGTGAGAAGACGCCGTACCGCCTCAAGCTGCGGTCGGCGTCCTACAACAACATCCAGGCGCTGACCGAGCTGTTGCCCGGCACGCTGGTCGCGGACATGGTCGCGATCCTGGGCTCGCTGTTCTTCGTCGTGGGCGACATCGACAAGTAGCGCCGAGTGGCGTCCGCGAGCCCGGGACCGGAACCGGGGGAACCCCGGGTTACGAGATCGCGCTCCGCAGACCGACGACGTCGATCTGCTCCGTCTCGTCGTGCGCGGTCAGGTCGATGACGCCCTCTTTGGCACCGGCGTCACCACCGGCCTCCGCCTCCGCCGCTGCCTCCGCTTCGGCTTCGGCGAGCGCCTCTTCGCCCACGACGTCCGCCAGGTCCGTCTCCTCGACGGGCCGCGCCGCAGGCCGCTGGGTGCCGAAGAAGTCGAACCCGCCCTGCGTACGGGACGCGGGCCGCCGTGCGGGAGCCTGCTGCGGCACGATGGCGGCGGCGACGGACGCGACGGGGGCGTCCTTGGCCGCCTCGACGGACTTGACGGACTTGACGGCCTCGACCGTCTTGCCGGCCTCAACAGCCTTGCTGTCCCTGACGATCTCGGCGATCTCGCCGACCCTGACGAACTTGGCCGGCTTGACGGGCTTGGCGGGCTTGACGTCCTCGGCGGGCTTCGCGTCCGTTGCGGGGGGCGTGGGGGCCGTGGGGACAGCCGCCTTGCCGCTCCCGGCGTCCGCGGCCGCGGTCACGGCCGTGACCGCCTCGGCACGCTCGGCGGCCTTCAGCTCCAGGTTGCGCAGCGCATCCGCGGCGGCGCGGTACGCGGTCGCGTCGACGGGCGTCCCGGCCGTCCCGGCCGTCCGCACCGCGTCGGGCGTCTTCGCGTTCGCCTGGCCCGCCGCGCTCTTCGCGCCGCGCGCCTGACGGCGGCTCTCCAGGGCGCTGGCCCGGCCGGTCTCCGCCGCGGCGTAACGGCGCAGCAGGTCGGCGTGTTCGGTACGGAGCCGGGCCAGTTCGGCGCGCTTGCCGCGCAACTTGGTCTCCAGCCTGGCCCGGCCGGCGCGGGTCTCCTCCAACTCGTTCTCGAGTTCGGCGATGCGCTCGTCGGTCTTCCATTCCTCGCGCACCTGGGCGGCGGTGAGCTGGGCGACCCGTTTTCCTGCGGAGCGGTCCCAACGGCGCGTCAGCACGGCGCCGAACACCGCGGCGGCGGCAGCCGCTGCGGCGAGGCCCCGGATGACGACCGTTTCACCTACCACCCAGGCGCCGGAAGCGGCAGCGACCGATGTCGCGGCGACCAGCGTCGGGGGGAGCAGCCTGTGCAGGGCGGGTGAATGGCGATGGCGTCCTCGTGGCATGGCCTGAAACTTACCGTGCGTCGCCTCAGGAGTGTGACTCCACCACCAAACTCTTCCCTTGATCTTACTTCTCTCCTACTTCTTCTCCCCCGTCAGCAACCCTTTGTCCTTGAGGTACTGAGCCGCCACATCGGCGGGCTTGAGCCGCTGTGCGTCCACCTTCTTGTTGAGTTCGGTGAGATCGGCCGTGGTCAGTACCTTGTTGAGCTTGCCGAGGGCATCGGCGATCTTCTGCGCGCCGGCCTTCTTGGCATTCACCACGGGGAGCACGTTGTCGGAGTTCTGCAGCTTCTTGTCGTCCTCCAGCAGGACCAGGCCGAACTGCTCGAGAGTGGCGTCCGTGGTGGTGGTCAGCACCATCTGGTCCTTGCCGGACTTGACCGCCTGCTTGGCCTGGGTGCTGCCGACCTCCAGCGGGTCGATACCGGTGACGGCGATGCCGTAGGTCTTCTCCAGACCGGGCTGGCAGAAAGGCCGCTGCGGGCATTCGTCACCCGCCGCGAGCTTGACCTTCTCCTTTGCCCTGCCCAGGTCGGAAAGGGTCTTGAGCTGGTGTTTCGCGGCGAACTCGGCGGTGACCGCGAAGGCGTTCTGATCGACGGCCCGGCCCGCGTCCAGCACCTTGAGGCCGCGGGGTTCGGCGAGTTTACGGAGCGCCTTCACCGTGGCATCGGCGTCGGCCGACGCGACGGCCGGCGCATCCTTGCCGTTCTGCTTCTTGTTCAGGAATTCGGCGAGTGTGGCGGCATACTCCGGAACCACATCGATCTTGCCGTTCTCCAGCTCCGGCTCATAGAGCTCGCGGGCGTCCACGGTCTTGACGGACGTCGAATATCCGGCGTCCTTCAGCAGCCCGGCATATATCTCCGCGAGCACCTTGGACTCGGTGAAGGACGCCGATCCGATGACCAGCGATCCTTCACCACCGGCGGCGGAATTACCCCCTCCACCGGACTTCTCCAGACTGTCGCCGCCGCACGCGGCGAGCCCCGCCGTCAGGGTGACGACGCCGGCCGCCGCCAGCAGGGCGCGGGTGGTCCGCGCTCGACACGGGGTCCTGCTCATCGTGAACTCCATCCAGTCGGTCGAACGTCCGGTACGCCCGGATGCCCTTGATCAGTCGTCACCGCGGCGGGGCGGCCTCCGTGGAGCGGCCGGGTCACGCCGGGCCGCCCGCCGGAGCGGCGACCGGCGGGCGGGCACGGCGCCGACGGGGGTCCAGCAGCCGCTCCAGCACCACCAGCGCCCCTTCGACCAGCAGCGCGAGCACCGCCACCAGCAGGGCGCCCGCCACCACTTGGGCCGTGTCGGTGAGCCGGAAGCCGGCCGTGATGATCCGGCCGAGGCCGCCGCCGCCCGGCAGCGCGGCGAGCGTGGTGGTGGCCACGACCTGCACCGCGGCCGTGCGCACCCCGGTGACGATCAGCGGGAAGGCCAGGGGCAGCTCGACCCTGGCGATCAGCTGACGACCGGTCATGCCCATGCCGCGGGCGGCCTCGACCACGTCCCGGTCCACCTCGCGCATCCCCACGTACGCGTTGGTGAGCAGCGGCGGGATCGCGAAGAGCACCAGGGCGATGATCGTCGGCCATGAACCATGCGTACCCAGCGGGCTGAGCAGCAACAGCACCAGCACCGCGAACGTCGGCACGGCACGGCCCGCGTTGGAGATGTTCACCGCGAGGGCGCCGCCCCGGCCCACGTGCCCCAGCAGCACCGCGACGGGCAGCGCGATGGCGCAGGAGATCGCCAGGCAGACGACGGTGAGGAACAGATGCTCGCCGAGCCGGTGCCACACACCGTCGGTGCCGGACCAGTGCGACCCGGTGGTCAGCCACGTCCACGTGCGGTCGATGACGCCCATCAGGCGGCCCCCTCGGCGGCCAGGCCCTCGCCCGCGCCCCCGCGGCTCCGCTTCGCCCGCCCGCCGAGGCGCGCCCAGGGGGTCAGCAGCCGCTGCACGAACAGCAGCGCGAGGTCGGCCACGATCGCCAGCGCCACGCACAGCACCGAAGCGGTGAGCACCTGCGCCTTGAAGTAGCTGTGCATGCCCTCGTAGATGAGATTGCCCAGGCCGCCGTAGCCGATGATCGCGCCGACCGTGGTGAGCGAGACGGTGGAGACCGTGGCGATCCGCAGACCCGCCATCAGGGCGGGCAGCGCCAGCGGCAGTTCCACCCCGAAGAGCAGCCGCAGCGGCCCGTAGCCCATGCCGCGCGCCGCCTCGCGGGCCTCCTCGGGCACCGAGCCGAGCCCGGCCAGGATGTTCCGCACGAGGACCGTCAGCGAATAGAGCACCAGGCCGGTGACCACGACCGACACCGACAGCCCGAAGAACGGGACCAGCAGCGAGAACATGGCCAGCGACGGCACCGTGTAGAGCACGGTGGTCAGCCCGAGGACCGGGCCCGCGGCGGCGCGCCATCTGCGGGCCAGCAGCGCCAGCGGGAAGGCGACGAGCAGACCGATGGCGACCGAGGCCAGCGTGATCCCGATGTGCTGGAGCGTGGCGTCCGTCAGCTCGTGGCCGCGGGTCCGCAGATATTCGCCGCAGATCCACTCGTTGGTGACCAGGCAGTTCTGCCCCGCCATACGCTCTCACCTCCCCCTTGGCCTTGACCGTCGGTTACTGGCGACCCTAACCCCGGGCACTGACATTCGAGCCGGGCGCCACACAACGGCAACAATGTCAGGAGCGAGTACGGCCAGAATGGGGAACCATGATCCGCTTCGAGCACGTCACCAAGCGCTACGCCGACGGCACCACCGCCGTGGACGACCTGTCCTTCGAGGTGGCCGAGGGCGAACTGGTCACGCTCGTCGGACCTTCCGGCTGCGGCAAGACCACCACCATGAAAATGGTCAACCGGCTGATCGAACCGACCGGCGGCCAGATCTTCCTGGACGGCGAGGACATCGCCACCGTCGACCCGGTCGCCCTGCGCCGCCGGATCGGCTACGTCATCCAGCAGGTCGGACTCTTCCCCCACAAGACCGTGCTGGACAACACCGCGACCGTCCCGCATCTGCTCGGCTGGCAGCGCAAGAAGGCCCGCGCCCGCGCCGCCGAACTCCTCGACCTCGTCGGACTCGACCCGGCCGTCTACGGGGACCGCTACCCGGAACAGCTCTCCGGCGGACAGCGGCAGCGCGTCGGCGTGGCCCGCGCGCTGGCCGCCGACCCGCCCGTCCTGCTGATGGACGAGCCGTTCGGCGCGGTCGACCCGGTGGTGCGGGAGCGCCTCCAGAGCGAGTTCCTGCGGCTCCAGTCCCAGGTGCGCAAGACGGTGCTGTTCGTCACGCACGACATCGAGGAGGCGGTCCGGCTCGGTGACCGCATCGCGGTCTACGGCAACGGCCGCATCGAGCAGTTCGACCCGCCGGCGGCCGTGCTCGGAGCGCCCGCCACCCCGTACGTGGCCGACTTCGTCGGCGCCGACCGGGGCCTCAAGCGGCTCTCCGTCACCCCCGTCGAGTCGGGCGACCTCGAACAGCCGCCCGTCGTCCACCTCGACGACGACGCGGCCGGCGCGGCAGACCGGCTCGGCGCGGAAGGGGCGCGCTGGGCGGTGGTCCTGGACCGCGCGGACAAGCTGCACGGCTGGGTCTCGGCGGACGCGCTCGCCGACGCCACCGGGGGTACGGTCCGGGACCGCTCCCGGCGCATGGACGCGTGGGTGCCCGTGGGGGCGTCGCTCAAGCAGGCGTTCAGCACGATGCTCCAGCACGACGCCGGATGGATCGCAGTCCTCGACGGCGACCACGCGGACCACTTCCTCGGCGTCCTCACCCCCGCCCGCCTCCACGAGGCGCTGCGGCGGTCGACGGCGGCCGATGCGACGGGCGCTGCTCGCGCGGAGGTGTCCGTGGAGACCGTGGCGGACGTCTAGCCCTGCGCCTGCGGCGGGCTTGTCTCCTGGGTGCGGGTCGTTCGCCGCCTGCGGCGGTGGCGGCCTGCGGCCGCGTCCTCAAACGCCGGACGGGCTGGATTGTGCGGACCGTGGCCTTGAGCCTGCGGGCCCGCAGTGTGCGGACCACGGTCCACGAAATCCAGCCCGTCCGGCGTTTGAGGACAACGCGGCGAAGCCGTGTTGCGGGGTCCGGGGCGCAGCCCCGGTTCGGGAAGGGGCGGGGCTGGGGAAAAACTAGGCGCGAGCCGACCCCGGCCCGCCCGCTTCGTCGTCGTCCTCCGGCAGGCGACAGACCCGCTCCAGGAAAAAGGCCGCGACCACGACGCAGACGCCCGCCAGAACGGACGCGCCCGCGTAGATGGTCTGGTCGCGCCGCGCCGGATTGTTGTCCAGCCCGGCCATCAGGAGGAAGGCGCCCACGCCGCCGTACATGCCGGCGACCAGCGCCGCGACGAGCGCGCTCGCCTGGCCGAAGACCACCGCGCGCGCGGCGACCAGCGGATCGACGCCCTTCGCCCCGGGGCGCCGCTCGCGCTGCGCCCGCAGCCGGGAGCGCAGGTTGATCGCCGTGGCGGCCAGCACCACGGCGATCACCGCCAGCACGATGGGGGCCGCCACGGGCACGCTCGGCAGCGTGCCGAAGGCGTCCCACAGCCGGGCGCCCGCCCAGGACACCACCCCGGCCACGACGAACAGCCCGGCCAGCACCCTGACCCGCAGTTGCTTCACCGGTTCGCTCCCCTGTCGCCCTTCATCGCCTGTCTCCCTGGACCCAACGCCTACTCCGGCAGCCGGAGTTCCAGATCCACCCGCGGCGCGACCCCGTCCAGGCCGACCGCGGACAGCAGCTCGACGACCGCGCCGCGCCCCGGGACGACGGCCTCCGGGTCGACGTCGTGCCACGGTGCCAGCACGAAGGCGCGCTCGTGGGCGCGCGGGTGCGGCAGCGTGAGGACGGGGTCGTCGGAGACGACGTCCTGGTAGCTGACGATGTCGACATCGAGGGTGCGCGGGCCCCAGCGCTCGTCCCGCACCCGCTCGAAGGCCTCCTCGATCGCGTGCCCGCGCTCCAGCAGCGAGTCCGGCGGGAGGGTCGTCTTCACCAGGACGACGGCGTTGAAGTACGAGGGCTGGCTGCCCGGCGCGACGCCCCACGGCTCCGTCTCGTAGACCGGGGACACGGCCTTGACCCGGAGGCCGGGCGTGTCCTCCAGGGCGTCGATCGCGCCCTGGAGCGTCTCCAGCCGGTTGCCCAGGTTGCTGCCCAGCGAGATCACGGCGCGTTTGGGATTGCTCAAGGTCATGTCCGCGGCATCCACCTGCTCCACGACG
This sequence comes from Streptomyces sp. NPDC002537, assembly GCF_053594975.1. Lineage (NCBI taxonomy): Bacteria > Bacillati > Actinomycetota > Actinomycetes > Kitasatosporales > Streptomycetaceae > Streptomyces > Streptomyces sp. NPDC002537. Next base: position 95,192 of record NZ_JBSFWT010000009.1, on the reverse strand, counting down.
GAGGCGGGCACCGGCTGCACGGTCGGGTCGCTGCTGCTCATACTCGGCTCCGGGTGATCGTGATCGTCACATCGTCAAAAGGCACGGTGATGGGGGCGTCCGGCTTGTGCACGACGACCTCCACCTCCCGCACCGCTTCGTGCTTGAGGCACACCTGGGCGATCCGTTCGGCGAGGGTCTCGATCAGGTCGACCGGCTCGCCCTGGACGACGTCGACGACCTCCTCCGCCACCACGCCGTAGTGCACCGTCTTCGCGAGGTCGTCGGTGGCCGCGGCGGCCCTGGTGTCCAGACTCAGCACCAGGTCCACGATGAAGGTCTGGCCCTCCTCGCGCTCCCGGGGGAACACCCCGTGGTGCCCGCGGGCCTTCAGGCCGCGCAGCGCGACACGATCCACACGAATCACTCCTGCTGGTCGTCGGTATGGCGAGTGCGCGCCGGCAGCCACCGGCACATCGCCCGTCCCCCCGTCGGCCGGGGTACCCACTTCGAATCTACCTGCGAGCACCGACAGCGCTCGCACATGGACGTCACGGGGTGGTACAGATATCCAGCGACATTTACGGATCTTTACGGACACTCCAGAGTGTTACGGACAAGGAACCCCGGCGCCGCCGACGGGTCGCGCCGCGCTTACCCCCCGTTTCGCGCCTCACCCCTGCACCGCGGGCAAGCACCCCGAACGAGTGGCCTCCGAATGCCCCGTGCTGACGTCACGCGGCCTCGCCCTCCGGACCGTCCCGCTCGCCGTCCTCCTCGTCCTCCCGGCCCGCGAGCACCGGGGAGCCGTGGTGCGACCACACCTTCCACTCCCGGCCGACCCGCCGGAAGGCGTTGGTCGCCACGACCAGCTGCCCCACCAGAGGGCCCAGCTCGCCCTCCTCCTCGGCGGGCCCCCCGCTGAGGATGTTCTCCGTGCAGGTCACCAGCGCCGTGTCACCGGCCACCGAGACCTCGACGTCCGTCAGGAAGAACTGGATGTAGTCGGTGCTCGCCATGATCAGCGCATACGAGCGGAGCACCTCGTTCCGGCCCCGCAGCACCGGCCAGCCCGGATGCACACAGGACACCTCGGCACCGGGGTCGTCCAGCCACAGCCGCCCCATGGCCGCCGTGTCGCCGCGCTCCACCGCCTCGTACAGCGCCGTGTTCGCCAGCTCGACCTGCTCGCCGTCCGTACGGGCCGCGCTCACTCGGCCCCCTCGGCGCGCTCGGCGCCCGCCGCCTCTGCCGCCATCGCCACCCCTGCCGTCTCCGCCGCCCGGTCCACGGCCCGCACCACACGCACCGCGTCCGCGCTCGCCCGCACCTCGTGCACCCGCACCGCCCACGCGCCGTCGCGCGCGGCGATCGTCGTCACCGCCGCCGTCGCCGCGTCCCGCTCCCTGGCCGGGGGCGGAGTGCCACCGGCCTCCGCCAGCACGCTGCCCAGGAAACGCTTGCGGGAAGCGGCCACCAGCATCGGCAGCCCCAGCTCCCGGCGGAACCGGGCCAGCTGCGCGACCAGCGCCAGGTCGTGATCGGCACCCTTGGCGAAGCCCAGCCCCGGGTCGACCACCAGCCGCTCCGGGTCCACGCCCGCGGCGACCACCGCGTCCAGCCGCTGCCGCAGCTCGCCGAGCACCTCGCCGACCACGTCCCCGTAGACCGCCAGACCGTTCATGCCCTCGCTGAAGCCGCGCCAGTGCATCACCACGAACGGCACCCCGGCCGTGGCCACCACCGGCACCATCGCCGGGTCGGCGAGGCCCCCGCTCACATCGTTGACCAGCGCCGCGCCCGCCTCGACGGCCGCCTCCGCGACCGAGGCGCGCATGGTGTCCACCGACACCACCACCCCCTCGGACACCAGCTGCCGGACCACCGGGATCACCCGGCGCAGCTCCTCGCGCTCGTCGACCCGGGTCGCGCCCGGCCGCGTGGACTCGCCGCCCACGTCGACCAGGTCGGCGCCCTCGGCGACCAGGTCCATGCCCCGCTTGACCGCCACGTCGGTGTCGAACCAGCGGCCGCCGTCGGAGAACGAATCGGGCGTGACGTTGACCACACCCATCACCGCACAGCGGTCCCACTCCGGGAGACCGACGGGCCCGAACCGACCGCGCAACGTACTCATGGCACCAGCCTAGGGCGTGGTGCGAAGGGCGCGCCGCCCGCCCGGCGGCGGATCGCGGGGAACCGCGGCCGCCCCGGCATATGACCGAGGCCCTGCCCGTCGGCACCCTCCGGGGAGGGCGCGGACGGGCAGGGCCTCAAGGGCTCGTGCCGTACGGTCACGCGGCGCGCGTGACCTCCGAGGCGGAGACCTTCTCGTCGTCGACGATCTCCTTGGGCTCGGCGGGGCGGCGGCGCAGCAGGCGCGGCAGCTCCAGGAAGCCCTCCGCCTGCATCATGGCGAAGCCGATGCGCGGCAGGTCGCGGTTGTTCGGGAAGACGATGAAGCGAGGCTCCCAGCGCGGCCGGAACTTCTCGTTGAACTTGTAGAGCGACTCGATCTGGAACCAGCGCGAGAGGAAGACCAGCACGCCGCGCTGGGCGCGCACCACCGGGCCGGCGCCCAGCTTGCCGCCGCGCTCCAGGGCGGAGCGGAAGAACGCGAAGTTCAGCGACACCCGCTTGATCTTCATCTCGCCGGCGCCCTGCAGGAAGGCGACGATGAGCAGCTCGTTCATGCCCGGGTCGGCGCTGCGGTCGCGGCGCATGAGCTCCAGCGACATGCCGTCCTTGCCCCACGGCACGAAGTGCTGCATCGCCTTGAGGTCCCCGAACGAGCCGGGCTCCTCGCCCTCCTCCGGGTCCTTGTGGGCGGTGACGATGATCGCGTCCAGGTCCTTCGGGTCGCCGATCCGGCCGAGCGCCATGGAGAAACCGCGCTCGTCCTCGGTGTCGCGCCAGGCGTTGGCCGCCTTCTGGACGTTCTCCAGCTCCTCGGCGGACAGGTCGCCGACGCGGCGCACCTTGGTGACGTAGCCGTTGCGCTCGATGCGCTTGACCATCTGCCGGACGTTGCGCATGGAGCGGCCGGTGAGCGTGAAGTCGGCCACGTCGACGATCGCCTCGTCGCCCATCTCCAGCGCGTCGAGACCGGTCTCGCGGGTCCACACCTCGCCACCGGTCTCGCTGCACCCGGCGACGGCGGGCGTCCAGGAGTGGCGCTTGGCGAGCGTCATGAACTGCTCGATCGCACCCGGCCAGGCCTCGACGTCACCGATCGGGTCGCCGCTGGCGAGCATCACGCCGGAGACGACGCGGTACGAGACGGCCGCCTTGCCCGACGGGGAGAAGACGACGCTCTTGTCGCGGCGCAGCGCGAAGTGTCCGAGCGAGTCGCGGTCGCCGTGCTTGGCGAGCAGGTCGCGCAGCTTGTCCTCGTCGTCCTCGGTGAGGACGGGCGCCGGGTAGGCCGGGCGGAAGGCCAGGTAGGCGGTGGTGGCGACGGTCAGCAGGCCGAGGGCGCCGAGGGAGTAGCCGACCACGTAGTCGACGCCGTGGCGGTAGCGGATCGAGCCCTCGAAGCCGAAGAGGCCCCAGATCACGTGCTCGATCTGCTCGATGACCGACGGGTTGCCGACCATCTGCCGGTACTGCGAGCCGACGATGACCCAGCCGAGGGTGAAGCTGACGCCACCCATGATGATGAAGTTCGCCACCGCCTTCCAGCGGCTGCGCGGGTCGGGCAGGGCCGTGAAGGAGGGCTTGTGCCAGACCAGGTAGGCGAAGAGCACCAGCGACAGGATCGTGCCGATGATCGAGTGGCGGTAGATCAGCTGGGCGGCCGCACCGATCGGCAGGACGACGACGGCGGCCATCCAGGCGCGCTGCTTGGCGCGGATGAGGCCGTGGGCCAGCATCAGCATCAGGATGCCGACGACGATGGAGCCGGCCGCAGCGAGCTGCGTCACCGTACCGGGCAGAACCTCCGCCCAGGTGTGAAACTTGCTCCAGCGAACCCTCGGGAAGACACCGGCGGCGATGTTGAGCAGGCCGATGATGATGCCGACCCATCCCACCACGGTCGGCACGTTCTCGGGCCGTGGCCCCTTGGCGATACGCGCAAGCCTCGACAGTCGCTTGGTTCCCTCGGGAACCCCATCGGACTTTTTGCCATCTACCCTGACAGACATCTCTTCCCGTCGTCCTGTCGAGTGGTCCTGCGCCTTCTGTTGGCAGCGCCCGGACAATGTGCGCCCTGTAGGACGACGGTTTCGGGGTTGAGGTTCCGCCGGGGGCCGAGCCCGGAAAGAAGTAACCATTTCGCGGCCCGCGGCGGGCCGCTCGGCAGAAAGCACCTCATGGGTCTCACCAGCATGGCGGTTCTGCTGCTTGCCATCGCGGCGGCGGTAGTGCTCTTCGCGTTGACCATTTGGCTCTGGCCCCGTCTGGGCAAGAAGACCGTCGGCTCCGTCCTGGGCCGCTTCGGCATGATGCTCGCCACCCAGCTGACGCTGTTCGCCGCGATCGGCCTCTGGGCGAACCAGTCCTTCGGCTTCTTCGCCTCCTGGGCCGACCTCTTCGGTCTGGAGAAGGGCCAGGGCGTGGTCGTCGACCACAGCGCGGGCAGCAAGCCGGTCCAGGTGGTCGGCATCCAGCAGGTCAAGGGCCATGGCTCGGTGCCGTCGATCGCGGGCAAGGTCGAGAAGGTCAACATCAAGGGCTCCGAGTCCAAGATCGCCAGCCCGGCCTATGTCTATCTGCCGCCGGAGTACTTTCAGCCGCAGTTCGCCAACAAGACCTTTCCCGCCTCCGTCGTGCTGACCGGTTACCCGGGCACCGCCGAGGCGCTGATCAAGGGCCTGCACTACCCGCAGGAGGCGCAGAAGCTGGCCAAGGCCAAGAAGATGCAGCCGACCATCCTGGTGATGATGCGCCCGACCGTGGCCCCGCCGCGCGACACCGAGTGCATCGACATACCCGGCGGCCCGCAGACCGAGACCTTCTTCACCAAGGATCTGCGCAAGGCCCTCTCGGACCAGTACCGCATCGGCATGAAGGCCGCGAACTGGGGCGTGATCGGTGACTCCACCGGTGGCTACTGCGCGCTGAAGTTCGCCATGCGCCACCCCGACTCCTACGGTGCCGCCGCCGCCCTGTCCGGCTACTACGACGCCAAGCAGGACGCCACCACCGGTTCCCTCTTCGGCGGCAACAAGCAGCTGGAGAAGGAGAACGACCTGATGTGGCGGCTGAAGAACAAGTCGCTGCCGCCCGTCTCCCTCCTCGTGACCAGCAGCAAGCAGGGCGAGGACAACTACGGCGACACCAAGAAGTTCATCGCCGCCGCCGCGCACCACCCCACCCGCGTCTCGTCGATGATCCTCGACGTGGGCGGCCACAACTTCAACACCTGGCGCCGTGAGATCCCCGGCACCCTCCAGTGGATGGGCAGCCGCCTCAGCGCGTGACGCCCTCCCGGCCAGAACACAGCAGAGCTGCCCGCCCGGCTTCGGCCGCGGCGGGCAGCTCTTTTTCGGCTCTTCTTCTTCGGCTCTTCTTCGGCTCTTCGCGCGGGGCCGTCAGCGGGCCATGATCAGGCTCATGGCCTCGGCGCGGGTCGCGGGGTCGCGCAGCTGCCCGCGTACGGCGGAGGTCAGCGTCTTGGCGCCGGGCTTGCGGATGCCCCGCATGGACATGCACATGTGCTCGCACTCGATGACCACGACCACACCGCGCGGCTCCAGGATCTCCATCAGCGAGTCCGCGATCTGCGTGGTGAGCCGCTCCTGGACCTGCGGGCGGCGGGCGTAGACGTCCACCAGCCGGGCCAGCTTCGACAGGCCCGTGATCTTGCCGCTGGTCGACGGGATGTAGCCGACGTGCGCGACTCCGTGGAAGGGCACCAGGTGGTGCTCACAGGTGCTGTACACCTCGATGTCGCGGACGAGCACCATCTCGTCGTGACCGAGGTCGAAGGTGGTGGTCAGCACGTCCTCCGGCTCCTGCCAGAGGCCCGCGAATATCTCCTTGTAGGCTCGCGCCACCCGGGCCGGTGTCTCCCGCAGGCCCTCCCGGTCCGGGTCCTCGCCCACCGCGAGAAGCAGCTCGCGGACGGCGTTCTCGGCGCGCTTCTCGTCGAACGCGCCGATGGAGTTCTCGGCGTCCAGCGTCACCGGGTCGGTCATGGAGTTGCCTCGTTCTCTCGTACGTACGGTCCGGCAGCGGTCGCCCAAAGCGGAAAGCCGCGCCTCCCAGGCTAATAACCTGGGGGACGCGGCTTCCATTCCGGGCCCTGTGATGCCGGACCGGTCACGGACCGTGCCGGGCTCAGAGCTCCCGGGTGTCGTCCGGGAGGTCGACCTGCTCCACGGGCTGGCCGCCATTGCTCGGGGCGAGCTCCTTGGGGGAGAGCACCGGCGGGCGGGTGGACGGCGTGCGCCGGGAGGAACCGGTCCACGCCGGGCGGGCCGGGCGCTTCACGATGTGCTTGAAGACCTCGGCGATCTCCTCCTTGTTCAGCGTCTCCTTCTCCAGGAGGGCCAGAACCAGGTTGTCGAGGACGTCGCGGTTCTCGACGAGGATCTCCCACGCCTCGTTGTGCGCGGTCTCGATGAGCTTCTTGACCTCTTCGTCGACCAGCGCGGCGACCTCTTCGGAGTAGTCGCGCTGATGCGACATCTCACGGCCCAGGAACGGCTCGCTGTTGTCGGAGCCGAACTTGATCGCGCCGAGCCGCTCGGTCATGCCGTACTGCGTGACCATCGCGCGGGCCGTGGCGGTGGCCTTCTCGATGTCGTTGGCCGCACCCGTGGTCGGGTCGTGGAAGACGAGCTCCTCCGCCGCACGGCCGCCCAGCATGTACGCCAGCTGGTCGAGCATCTCGTTGCGCGTGGTGGAGTACTTGTCCTCGTCGGGGAGGACCATGGTGTAGCCGAGCGCGCGGCCGCGGGACAGGATCGTGATCTTGTGCACCGGGTCGGAGTTCGGGGACGCCGCCGCGACCAGGGCGTGACCGCCCTCGTGGTAGGCGGTGATCTTCTTTTCCTTGTCGCTCATGATCCGGGTCCGCTTCTGCGGTCCGGCCACGACACGGTCGATCGCCTCGTCCAGCATGGTGTTGTCGATCAGCTTCTTGTCGCTGCGGGCCGTCAGCAGGGCGGCCTCGTTCAGCACGTTCGACAGATCGGCACCGGTGAAACCGGGGGTGCGGCGGGCGACGGCCGACAGGTCGACGTCCGGGGCGACCGGCTTGCCCTTCTGGTGAACCTTGAGGATCTCCAGACGGCCCTGCATGTCCGGACGGTCGACGGCGATCTGGCGGTCGAAGCGGCCGGGGCGCAGCAGCGCCGGGTCGAGGATGTCGGGGCGGTTCGTGGCGGCGATCAGGATGACGCCGCCCTTCACGTCGAAGCCGTCCATCTCGACCAGCAGCTGGTTGAGGGTCTGCTCGCGCTCGTCGTGACCGCCGCCGAGGCCCGCGCCGCGATGCCGGCCGACGGCGTCGATCTCGTCGACGAAGACGATCGCCGGAGCGTTGGCCTTGGCCTGCTCGAAGAGGTCACGGACACGCGAGGCGCCGACACCCACGAACATCTCGACGAAGTCGGAGCCGGAGATCGAGTAGAACGGGACGCCCGCCTCGCCCGCGACGGCGCGCGCGAGCAGCGTCTTGCCCGTACCGGGCGGGCCGTAGAGCAGCACACCCTTGGGAATCTTGGCGCCGACGGCCTGGAACTTCGCCGGCTCCTGGAGGAACTCCTTGATCTCGTGGAGCTCCTCGACCGCCTCGTCGGACCCGGCCACATCGGCGAAGGTCGTCTTCGGGGTGTCCTTGGTGATCAGCTTGGCCTTGGACTTCCCGAAGTTCATCACTCGGGAGCCGCCGCCCTGCATCTGATTCATCAGGAACAGGAAGACCACGACGATCAGGACGAACGGCAGGAGCGAGAGCAGCACCCCGATGAACGGGTTCTGCTTCGACGTCGAGACGTTGTAGCCGTCGGAAATCTGCTTGGAGTCGGCCTTGGCCTGCAGGGTCTTGGCGAGGTCGACGCCCTGGTCGCCGATGTAGTTCGCCTGGATCTTGCTGGAGCCCTTGACCTTCTGGCCGTCCTTGAGCTCGACCTTGATCTTGTTCTCGTCGCCGGTCGTCAGCTCGGCCGATTTCACCAGGTCCTTGTTGATCGCGTTGACGACCTGGCTGGTGTCCACCGACTTGTAGCCGCCGGACGAGCCGACGACCTGCATCAACACGACCACGGCGAGGACGGCCAGCACGATCCACATGACCGGCCCACGGAAGTAGCGCTTCACGTCCATCCATACGGGGCGCGAGCGCCCCGTCCCTCCTGCCACAGTGAGGCACGGCCGCCCCTGTCAGGGGTGCCTGTGCGTACGGTGTTCTGCTCGACCTTGAAAAAGATTGAAAAGACTGACCTTCGGACGGTACCCCAGCATTGTCACCCGACGCCGCCGCAGGCGGTCAACCAACCCGCCTTCCCCTGCTCCAACGGCGGAAACCGTGCATCGGTTCCCGCGCGCTGGAGGGCCCCGTCCGGGCCGGTGGCCCTAGCCGCCGTAGACGTGCGGCGCGAGCGTGCCCACGAAGGGCAGGTTGCGGTACTTCTCCGCGAAGTCGAGGCCGTAGCCGACCACGAACTCGTTCGGGATGTCGAAGCCGACCCACTTGACGTCGATGGCGACCTTGGCCGCCTCCGGCTTGCGCAGGAGGGTGACCACGTTGAGGGAGGCCGGCTCCCGCGAGCCGAGGTTCGACAGCAGCCAGGACAGCGTCAGGCCGGAGTCGATGATGTCCTCGACGATCAGGACGTCCTTGCCCTTGATGTCGGTGTCCAGGTCCTTGAGGATCCGGACCACCCCGGAGGACTGGGTGCCCGCGCCGTACGAGGACACCGCCATCCAGTCCATGGTGACGGGGGTGGACAGCGCACGCGCCAGGTCCGCCATCACCATCACGGCGCCCTTGAGGACGCCGACGATGAGCAGGTCCTTGCCCGCGTACTCCGCGTCGATCTTCGCCGCCAGCTCCGCCAGCTTCGCGTCGATCTCTTCCTTGGTGATGAGCACCGACTTGAGGTCGGTGCCCATGTCCTTGTCGTCCACCCGCGCCACTCTCGTTTGTTGAAGGCTCAACCTGCCTGCCTCATCCGGTGTTGAGGAGGCGGGCCGGGCTCGTTCGCGCTCGTTCGAATCAGCCCTGCCGAAGGACCAGTCTGCCACCCTGCCTGCGGACCGCGACGCGGCCGGGCAGGTTGATGGCTCCCTGGCCGCGCCAACCGGTGATCAACCGGTCGACTTCCTCGATGTGCCGGGCGAAGAGCGAACCGGCCGGAGCGCCCGCCGAGATGGCCGCGCGGCGCAGCACCCTGCGGCGGACGGCGGGCGGCAGGGCGTACAGCTTGGCGGCCTCCAGGGCCCCGCTGTCGTCCCGTACGGAGGGCTCGACGGCGGCGGCCCAGCCGTCGAGGGCGTCGGCGTCGTCCCGGGAGAGCTGGGCCGTGCGGGCGAGGGCCTCGACGACGCCCTTGCCGAGCGCCTTCTCCAGGACGGGCAGCGCTTCGTGACGGACCCGGGAGCGGGTGTAGGCCGGGTCCGCGTTGTGCGGGTCGTCCCAGACGGGGAGCGACTGGACCATGCACGCCTTGCGGGCCGTCTGGCGGTCCAGCCCGAGGAACGGCCTGCGGTAGCGGCCGCCGGCGCCGGAGGCGACGGCCATGCCGGACAGCGAGCGGATGCCCGAGCCGCGGGCGAGCCCCAGCAGCACGGTCTCCGCCTGGTCGTCCCGGGTGTGGCCGAGCAGGATCGCCGCGGCTCCGTGGCGGTCGGCGGCGGCGTCCAGGGCGGCGTAGCGGGCGTCGCGGGCGGCGGCCTCCGGGCCGCCGTCGCGGCCGACCGACACCGCGACGGCCTCGACGGGGTCGAGCCCGAGGGCGGTCATCCTGCTGACCACCTCGGCGGCGCGGATGTCGGAGCCGTGCTGCAGGCCGTGGTCGACGGTGACCCCGCCGGCCCTGACGCCGAGCTTGGGGGCCTCGAAGGCCAGGGCGGAGGCCAGCGCCATGGAGTCGGCGCCGCCGGAGCAGGCGACGAGGACGAGCGGCGGCATACCGGCGGGGGCGGGGGGAACGGATGAGGGTGTGGTGGGGGTGAGGACGTCGTGGAGTACGCGGCGGACCGCCAGGCGTATCGCGGCGACCGCGGGATGTGGACCCATGTCCGTGTGTCCAATCGTTCCATATGGAGATGGTCGGAGCTGCGCGAGCTTCGAGCCTCAGTCACGCTGTGTGCGTCGATGGTGACAGAAGCGAGCCATTACCCGAGCATCGCACGCCCACCCCTGGCTCACGGTCCCTCGGACGGGTGATTACGGAAGCGTTCTACCCGGAGGTGGAGCTTCCGCTTCAGGATTCCGGCTTCCGGTGCACCCGCGCGACCCAGTCCGCCGGTTTGGCGATCTCCGCCTTGGTGGGAAGGGTGTTCGGGGACGTCCAGACCCGGTTGAAACCCTCCATACCGACCTCGTCGACAACCGCTCGTACGAACCGCTCGCCATCACGGTACTGCCGCAGTTTGGCGTCCAGGCCCAGCAGCTTGCGCAGCGCCGCGTCCAGCCGTCCGGCGCCGCTCTGGCGCCGCTGCTGGAACTTCTCCCGGATCTCCGCCACCGACGGCACGACCGCGGGGCCCACGCCGTCCATCACATAGTCCGCGTGGCCCTCCAGCAGCGACATCACCGCCGTCAGCCGGCCGAGGATCTCCCGCTGGGCGGGCGTCTGGACCAGGTCGACGATGCTGCGGCCGCCGTCCGCCTCGTCCTGCGGCGGCCTGCCGCCCGCCATGCTCTGCGCCGCCTCGCGCACCCGTTCCAGCAGCGTCGCCGGGTCGACCTCCGTCTCGCCGAGGAAGGACTGGATCTCCCCCTCGATGTGGTCGCGCAGCCAGGGCACGGCGGTGAACTGCGTCCGGTGCGTCTCCTCGTGGAGGCACACCCACAGCCGGAAGTCGTGCGGATGCACGTCCAGCTCGCGTTCGACGTGGACGATGTTCGGCGCCACCAGCAACAGCCGTCCGCCCCCCGCCGACCCCGGCAGGTCGCGGGTGGCGGGCGCGAACGTCTCGTACTGCCCGAGCACCCTGGACGCGAGGAACGACAGCAGCATGCCCAGCTCCACGCCGGTCACCTTGCCGCCGACCGCGCCCAGCACCGCGCCGCCGGGGACGCCCGCACGGCGGTCCTGCATCTTCTCCAGCAGCGGCCCGAGCAGCGCGCGGAAACCGGCGACGTTCGCCTTGATCCAGCCCGCCCGGTCCACGATCAGCACCGGGGTGTCCACCGCCCCCTCGGCCGCGGCCCCTCCGGGAGGAGTCATCCGGGTGAAGCCCCGGACATGCTCCTCCGACGTCCTCGCGTGCCGCCGCAGCTCCGCGACCACCTCGCGGGCCGCGTCCCGGCCGATCTCCGGGCCCGGCCGCACGAGCCGCGTCGCGGTCGCGACCGCGAGCTTCCAGTCGACCATCTCCGCACCACCGATGCTCGTCATTCCTTCACCGTACGTGCTGCGCATGGCCGGTGGTTAGGGGTTACTCGGTTGCCGGGACGGCCGTCCGCGCCCGCGGCGGACCGGTCAGCGACGGCAGCCGCAGGTGGAGACCGTGGTGGCCAGGCGGTCCAGGGCGCGCTGGGCCGCGTCGGCGTCGCTGGTGCCCGAGGCCATGAAGGCGAACGTCAGGAGGCGGCCGTCCGCGTCCACCGCCGTTCCGGCGAGGGTGTTCACGCCGGTCAGCGTGCCCGTCTTCGCCCGCACCGTGCCCCTGCCCACCGCCTCGTCGTCCGCGTAGCGGCCGCTCAGGGTGCCGCTGAAGCCGGCGACGGGGAGGCCCGTCAGGACGGGGCGCAGTTCCGGGTGGGCCGGGTCCGCCGCGCGGACGAGGAGGCGGGCCAGGAAGGCCGCCGACGCCTGGTCGGACCGGTCGAGGCCGCTGCCGTCCGCGACATGCGCGCCGGTGAGCCCGAGCGCGTCCAGCCGCGCGGTGACCGCCTTCGCCGCGCCCTCGAAGCTCGCGGGCTGCCCCGAGGCGAGGGCGGTCTGCCGGGCGAGCGCCTCGGCGATGTCGTTGTCGCTGTTGGTCAGGGCGCGCTCGACCAGCGCGCCCAGCGGCGGGGAGGACACCGAAGCGAGACGTTCCGCTTTGCCGTCGGCCTTGCCGGAGGCCGGGTCGCCGTCGACCTTGACGCCCTGTTCGCCCAGCATGTCCGCGAATTTCCGGGCGGCGTCCGCGGCCGGGTCGGCGGTGCGGGCGGCGGGCCCGTGGTCCGAGTCGTCGAGGCGTCCCTCGTCGGCCATGAGGGCGCTGACGGGCGCGATGTTGTCGTTCGGGCCGATCGGGTGGGCGGCCGGGCCGGAGTAGAGCGAGGTGTCGTACGTGACCTTGGTGTGGTCCGTACCGCGCTCCTTGAGCTTGCGCGCGGTGGCCTCCGCGAGCTCCTTCAGGCTCGCGGAGGCCTGCCGGCCCGCCTTGACCGGGCGGGCGGAGAGCGTGGGGTCGCCGCCGCCCACGAGCACGATCCCGTCGCCCCCGGCGACGACGGTCGTGTCGATGCGGTGGTCGGGCCCGAGCGCGGCGAGCGCGGCCGCGGCGGTGGCGGGTTTGATCGTGGAGGCGGGCGTGTACGCGGTGTCCTGCGCGACGCCGTAGAGCTGCCGCCCGGTGGCGGCGTCGTACACGGCCGCCGAGCGGTCGGCGCCGAGCGCCGCGTCCTTCAGCAGCGGGTCGAGCACGGCGGCGAGGCCGTCCGGAGTCGGCTGCGGCGCGGCCGTCTTCCCGTCGAGAGCGGTGAGCACGGGCGGCGCGGTGGGCGTCAGGGGCCGGGTGTGGCGCTCGGCGCCCTGTACCGGACCCGTGGCGGCGCGGGCGCGCTCGGCCTTGCGCTGCCCGGACTCCCACGGCCCGGAGGCCCCCACGGCACCCGCCGCGGCGACCAGGCCCGCCATGGCGGACACCGCGACGAACCGCACGGTCCGCCGTTGTTCGCGCGGGGCGCTCCGCCACCACTCACGCACCATGGACCAGCCCCTTTCGCCACCACACACCTGCGTGAGAGACACTTAATCACTGCGCTGTGCCGCGAGCATGGCACCGGCTGTGTCACCCGTCCCGGAGGACGCAGCTTCACAGGACGAATGTGTTGATCTTGGAGGAGCCACCCGTGGAGTTCGACGTCACCATCGAGATCCCGAAGGGTTCGCGGAACAAGTACGAGGTGGACCACGAGACCGGTCGCATCCGTCTGGACCGCCGCCTGTTCACGTCGACCAGCTACCCGGCCGACTACGGTTTCGTGGAGAACACGCTGGGCGAGGACGGCGACCCGCTGGACGCACTGGTCATTCTGGACGAGCCGACCTTCCCGGGCTGCCTCATCAAGTGCCGCGCCATCGGCATGTTCCGCATGACGGACGAGGCCGGCGGCGACGACAAGCTGCTCTGCGTCCCGGCGAACGACCCGCGCGTCGAGCACCTGCGCGACATCCACCACGTGTCGGAGTTCGACCGCCTGGAGATCCAGCACTTCTTCGAGGTCTACAAGGACCTGGAGCCGGGCAAGTCCGTCGAAGGTGCGGACTGGGTCGGGCGCGCCGAGGCCGAGGCGGAGATCGAGGCCTCCTACAAGCGGCTTGAGGCGGCGGGCGGCTCCCACCACTGACCTCGCCGGTCCGGCACGTTGGACGCGCGGTTCCTGGTCGCTCTTTGCGGCCGGGGGCCGCGTTTCCTTTTCCGGCGCTGCCGGTTCGCCGCCTGCGGGTGCATTGCCGCCTGCGGCGGGGGCGCCCTGCGGCCGCGTCCTCAAACGCCGGACGGGCTAGTTTTACTGGCTGTGGTCTTGAGCCTGCGAGTGCGTTGCCGCCTGCGGCGGGAGCGGCCTGCGGCCGCGTCCTCAAACGCCGGACGGGCTGGATTGTTGCCCGGACGGGCGGGAAAAGTGCGGACCGTGGCCTTGGATCTGCGGGCCGCAGGTTCGCTGCCACGGTCCGCGAAATCAGCCCGTCCGGCGATTGAGGACAACGCGGCGAAGCCGTGTTGCGGGGTCCGGGGCGCAGCCCCGGTTACGGAAAAACCTAGAAGCCCCTCGTCCGCTTCGCCGCGCGGCGCGAGACCGCCGTGCCCGGGATGCGGATGAAGAGGCGGGCCATTTCGGAGCCGAGGTTGACGCCGATGGCGATGGCCAGGGCCAGGGCCGCGGCTCTGGTGAGGCTGGAGATGCCGACGTTGAGCTCGTTCTTCGCGAAGTTCAGGAGGGCGAAGTACGTGGCGCTACCGGGCAGCAGCGGCCCGATCGCCGCCGTGACGTACGGCAGCGCGGACGCGTACCGATAGCGGGCCAGCAACTGGCCGAAGAGGCCGACGACCCCGGCGGCGATGGCCGTGGCGGGCACCGGGTCGAGCCGCGCGGTGTCGGCGAGCGCCGCGTAGATCACCCAGGCGACGCCCCCGTTGAGGGTGACCGCCAGCACCGTGTGGCGCTCCTGCTGGAGGAGCACCGCGAAGGCGAAGACCAGCAGCATGGCCGCGACGATCTGGATGAGCGGCCGTTGCTTGTGCTCCAGCGCGGCCTCGGGGCTCAGCGTCCCGCCGCCGATGTGCACGCCTCCGTAGAGGACGATCAGCACGCCGCAGACGATGCCGACGATGAGGTAGCCGACTTCCAGCAGCCGGGCCGCGGCGGTGATGTAGAAGCCCGTCAGGCCGTCCTGGACACCCGCCACGAGCGCCCGTCCGGGGATCAGGGCGAACAGGCCGCCCGTGATGACCGCCGATGCCTGCACGTGCGCGTGACTGGCGCTGACGGCCACGCCCATCGCGGCGGGCGGCATCGCGGCGGCGGCGAACTGGTAGAACTCCGGCAGCCCGCGTCCCGCCGCCAGCCACGCCAGCCGGTCGCCCAGCATCGCGCCCAGGGCCGCCACCAGGAAGACCAGGACACCACCGCCGATGAGCATGCTCGCCGCGCCGGCGAGCAGCCCGGAGGCGGCCGTCAGCGCCCAGCCCGGGTAGGGGTGGCGGTTGCGGCGTATCTCGGCGAGGCCGCGGTAGGCCTCCTCCAGGGTCAGCCCGCGCGTGGTGATCTCGTGGACGAGCCGGAAGACGGCGGAGAGCCGGTTGTAGTCGGTGCCGCGGCGGCGGACGGTGCGGCTGGCCGTGATCGGGTCGTCGACCAGGGACGGCTGGTAGCTGACCGACAGCAGGGTGAAGGTGACCGTGGGCTCGCAGCGCCCGAGACCGTAGGCGTGGGCGACGCCGAACATCGCCGCTTCCACGTCCTCGGCGCCCTCGCCGCCCGCGAGCAGCAGCTCGCCGATGCGCAGGGTGAGGTCGAGTACGCGCGGTACGGGCGGGCCGGGCTCGTCCGCCTTCTCCGCGCGCTCGGGGACGGGCCGCTCGCCCACGGGCATGCGCAGCATCGTGCGCATCCGGTCCTGCCACGGCACTTCCTTGGTCAGGCTGACCTTGGGTATGCCGTGGGGCGGGGTGAAGGCGGGGAAAGGGGTGCTCTGGGTGGTGCTGGGACCGACGGTCCCAGCGGGCAGGGTGAAGGCGGAGCCTTCCGGTTCGCTCCCGGGTTCCGGGGCCACACCCTGCGGGACGGCGAACTCGGAGGTGGGGTGGTCCTCCTCGGAGGGGCTCGGGAGGGGGACGCCGAGGGGCGGGGTGAACGCGCTGTGCGCCTCGTCGGACTGCGGTTTCCGGTCCTCGCCCTGGTCCGCGTTCCGCTGCCGATCGGCCACCACCGTGCTCCTCGTGTGCCCCTGCCACCACTTCGGCCGCGCCCGAGGTCCGTCTCCCCGGCCCGGCGGAATGCGTTCCGCCGGATACCGCCTAGGGTCACCATGCCTGATGGACGACCCGACTGCCCAGTGGGGACGGGGTTTACGCCGGTGTGAGCCGCGTCAGCGGCGCGCGTGGCGGCCGCGCTGGCCGGGCGGGGCGGGCGGGTTGTTGCCGTGCGGCGGCGGAACGCTGCCCTGAGGGGGCGGAACGCTGCCGGGTGCGGCCGGAGTACTGCCGTAGCCCTGCGGGGGCGGAACGCTGCCGTACTGCTGCGGGCCGCCGTACTGCTGCGGAGTGCTGCCGTACGGGTACGAGGACGACGGAGCGCTGCCGTAGGGGGGCGGCGTGCTGCCGTAGGGGGCGTCGGTGCCCATGGGCGCCTGCGGGGCCTGCGGAGCCTTCGGCTCCTTCTTCGCCTTGGCGCGCGCCCGCAGCAGCTCGATCGCGACCGGGACGACCGAGATCAGCACGATGGCGATCAGGATCAGCTCGATGTTCTTGTTGACGAACTGGATCTTGCCGAGGGCCGATCCGAGCAGCGTCACACCGGCGCCCCACAGCACGCCGCCGATGACGTTGAAGATCAGGAAGGAGCGGTAGTTCATCCGGCTCACACCGGCGATGATCGGCGTGAACGTCCGGACGATCGGCACGAAGCGGGCGAGGATCAGGGACTTCGGCCCGTACTTCTCGAAGAACTCGTGGCCCTTCTCCACGTTCTCCTGCTTGAAGAAGCGGGAGTCGGGGCGCCTGAAGAGCGTGGGGCCGACCTTGCGGCCGAAGAGATAGCCGACCTGGTCACCGATGATCGCGGCGGCCACGATCAGCAGACAGACGAGCCACAGGGGCGTCTTGATCTGGTCGGTGGTGACGAGCAGGCCCGTGGTGAAGAGCAGCGCGTCGCCGGGGAGGAAGCAGCCGATCAGGAGGCCGGATTCCGCGAAGACAATGGCCAGCACGCCGATCAGACCGAATTGATCGATCAGGTAGTTCGCGTCGAGCCACTGTGGACCTAGCGCGAGGGTGGTCATGGGGGTCACGGTGACGGGCTCCTGGGTCGAAGGCACAGGCTCGAGCGAGGCCCGGCCGCAGGCGGGGAGGGGTGGTGTGCGGCCCCAAAAGTACAACGCGACCGCGACACGCTCGGTTCCAGTGTGCCTGTCCGACGAGTACGCCCGGTCGGGCTCAACCGCCTCGCCCCCGCGTGCGTCCCGGCCCTTGAACGGCAAAACTGCGACACACGGAGGTGGATGCGATGGGCATCGAGGAGTACGGCGGCGGGCAGTCCCAGGCGGATGTGCT
This sequence comes from Streptomyces sp. NPDC002537, assembly GCF_053594975.1. Lineage (NCBI taxonomy): Bacteria > Bacillati > Actinomycetota > Actinomycetes > Kitasatosporales > Streptomycetaceae > Streptomyces > Streptomyces sp. NPDC002537. Next base: position 78,107 of record NZ_JBSFWT010000009.1, on the reverse strand, counting down.
GGTGGTCACCACGAACGACGTGCCCGGCTACAAGGTCGACCGGGTGATCGGCGAGGTCTTCGGCCTCACCGTGCGCTCCCGGCACGTCGGCAGCCAGATCGGCGCCAGCCTGAAGTCCCTGGTCGGCGGCGAGCTCAAGGGGCTGACCAAGACCCTGGTCGAGACCCGTAACCAGGCCATGGACCGCCTCGTGGAGCAGGCCCGCGCCCGGGGCGCCAACGCGGTCCTGATGTTCCGCTTCGACGTGACGGAGGCGGCGGACGTGGGCACGGAGGTCTGCGCGTACGGCACCGCCGTCGTCATCTCCCCGCGCGCGTGACGCCCGGGGCGGGGCCCGGCCGGCCCCGCCCCCAGTCGTACGGCGTCCGGGCGCGGCACGCGGACCGGACGGTGGAAGGGATGCGGCCATGGCACTGCACAAGGGCGGCGGGGGCAGGGGCGCCAAGCGGGGGTACTCCGTCAATCCCTTCTACGGTGAGGCCGACCCCGTCGGGGGGATGGCCGTCGAGCCACCGCGGCACCGGCTGCCCGACGTGCCCATGGCGCCGCACGCGGCGTACCAGTTCGTCCACGACGAGCTGATGCTGGACGGGAACTCCCGGCTGAACCTGGCGACCTTCGTGACCACCTGGATGGAGCCCCAGGCGGGGGTGCTCATGGCGGAGTGCCAGGACAAGAACATGATCGACAAGGACGAGTACCCGCGCACCGCGGAGCTGGAGTCGCGCTGCGTGCGGATGCTCGCCGACCTCTGGCACGCGCCCGATCCCGCCGGCGCCATCGGCTGCTCGACCACCGGATCGAGCGAGGCGTGCATGCTCGCCGGGCTGGCCTTCAAACGGCGCTGGGCGCTCGCGAACGCCGGCCGCTACCCCTCGGCGGACGTCCGGCCCAATCTGGTGATGGGCGCGAACGTGCAGGTCTGCTGGGAGAAGTTCTGCGACTTCTGGGAGGTCGAGGCCCGCCAGGTGCCGATGGAGGGCGAGCGCTTCCACCTCGACCCCGAGGCCGCCGTCGCGCTCTGCGACGAGAACACGATCGGCGTCGTGGCCGTGCTGGGGTCGACCTTCGACGGTTCGTACGAGCCGGTGGCCGAGGTGTGCGCGGCGCTGGACGCGCTGCGGGAGCGTACGGGGCTGGACATCCCGGTCCATGTGGACGGCGCGTCCGGGGCGATGATCGCGCCCTTCCTGGACGAGGGTCTCGTCTGGGACTTCCGGCTGCCGCGCGTCGCGTCCATCAACACCTCGGGCCACAAGTACGGGCTGGTCTACCCGGGCGTGGGCTGGGCGCTGTGGCGGGACCGGGCCGCGCTGCCCGAGGAGCTCGTCTTCCGCGTCAACTACCTGGGCGGCGACATGCCGACCTTCGCCCTGAACTTCTCCCGGCCCGGCGCCCAAGTGGCCGCGCAGTACTACACGTTCATCAGGCTCGGGCGCGAGGGGTTCCGCGCGGTGCAGCGGAACGCGCGGGACGTCGCGTGCCGCCTCGCCCGGCACATCGAGGACATGGCGGACTTCCGGCTGCTGACGCGCGGCGACGAACTGCCGGTCTTCGCCTTCACCGTGGCCGAAGGGGTCACGCGCTACGACGTGTTCGACGTGTCGCGACGGCTGCGGGAGCGGGGGTGGCTGGTGCCCGCGTACACCTTCCCGCCGAACCGCGAGGACCTGTCGGTGCTGCGCGTCGTCTGCCGCAACGGGTTCTCGCACGACCTGGCCGACCTCTTCGTCGAGGACCTGCGGTCACTGCTGCCCGAACTGCGACGGCAGCCCGGCCCGTTGGGGCGGCCGGAGGACGTCGCCACGGCCTTCCACCACTGAGCGCTCCGCCGGAAGTCCCGTACGCCGAACCGTGGAACAGGGTCAGGCGTCCGGGTCCGAGGTGGTGACGTCCGCCCAGGGGTCGCCCTCGCCCGCCATGACGTACGCCCCGTCCTGCAGGCGGGAGATGAGGCCCTCGGCCCAGCGCTCGCCGGATTCCGCCGTGTGGATCCACATGCCGCGGATCTCACCGATGTGGCCCCAGTCCTCGCCCTCCCCCGGTGTCCAGTTGCGGGCGATCTCCTCGCGCCAGGCCCGCAGCGACTCGACCCGCCGCTTCAGCAGGGCGATCGCCTCGGCACGCGGCAGGTCGACGAGGAAGCCGACGCCCGCGGTGAGGACGTCGACCTTCTGGTCGTGCGAGGAGAGCGCCTCGCGCAGCAGCCGGAAGTACTCCTGCTCGCCCTCGCCCGTCAGCTCGTACTCCGTGCGCGGCGGGCCGCCCGCCTCGCTGGGGGCCGTGTCGTGCGCGATCAGCAGTCCTTGCTTGGCCATGGTCTTGAGCGCGTGGTAGATCGACCCGGGCTTGGCGTTGGACCACTCGTGGGCGCCCCAGAATTCGAGGTCGCTGCGGACCTGATAGCCGTGGGCGCGACCGTGGCGCCTGACGGCGCCCAGAACCAGCAGTCTGATCGCCGACATTGCTTCCCCTGTTCCGCGGAACCCTTTGCTGCCGCCAGCGTAGGCGGTGGCCCGGGGTGGCACCCCGGTGGCCCCGGCTGTCCCGCCGTTGCCGCCTGCGGCGGAGGCGGCCTGCGGCCGCGTCCTCAATCGCCGGACGGGCTGGTTTTTGCGGACCGTGGCCTTGAACCTGCAGGCCCGCAGTGTGCGAACTACGGTCCGCGAAATTCAGCCCGTCCGGCGATTGAGGACAAGCGGCGGAGCCGCTTCGGGGGTTCCGGGGGTCTCCCCCGGTTCGGGAAGGGGCGGGGCTGGGGAACAAGCCCGCCGCAGGCGCGGACGGACCGGCCCGCCGAACATCAGCCGGCCGTCGTCGACTCCGCTACCAGCTCGAACGCCGTCCTGCCGTCCAAAGACTCGCGGATGACATCCGCATGCCCCGCATGCCGCGCGAGCTCCTCGATCAGGTGCAGCAGAAGCCACCGCATGGAGACCGACGCGTTGTCCTTGGGGAACCAGGGCGCCTCCGGCAGGGAGAAGGTCTGCTCCAGGGTGGGCAGGGCCCGGATGAAGCGTTCGGTCTCCGCGGCGAGTTCCTCCCAGGCGGCGAGGACGCCCGCGACGGACTCGTCGTCCGTGAGGACGAAGCCCATCTCGAACCGCTTCATGGCCTCCTCCTGGGAGAGCTCAGGAGCGGTCCCCTGGGCCATCACGAGCCAGCCGCGCTCGGCGCCCATGGCGTGCTTGAGCAGCCCGCCCAACGACAGCGTGCTCGCGCTGGGCTTCAGGGCCGCCTGTTCCTCGGTGAGCCCGAGCACCGACCGGCGCAGGCCGCCCCGCTGGGCGTCCAGGAAGGCGAGGAGGGTGCCCCGCTCGTCCGCGGGGTCGTTCTCGATGACGTGAGTGGGCATCAGGTCGGCCTTTCGTCGTTCCGCCGGCAACAGATGCAACGTACGCCCTAATGAGGACAGCGCCCGTCCTACATCCCTGTATCTCGTCGGAACGGGATCAGAACGGGAATCTGCTGCGCCCGTGCTGGATGGAGATCCACTTGGTGGTGGTGAAGACCTCGACCATGGCGTCGCCGTTGAGCCGTCCCACTCCCGAGTGCTTCTCCCCGCCGAACGGCACGATCGCCTCGTCGTTGACGGTCCCGTCGTTGATGTGGATCATGCCGGTGTCGATGCGCTTGGCGACGCGTACGCCGCGCTCGATGTCGCCGGTGTGCACCGCGCCGCTGAGGCCGTACGGGGTGGCGTTGGCGATCCGGATCGCTTCTTCCTCGCCCTCGAAGGGGATGATCAGGGCGACCGGGCCGAAGATCTCCTGCCCGAGGACCGGGGAGTCCGCCGGAAGGTCCGTCAGCACGGAGGGCGCGACGAGGGTGCCCGCCGTCTCGCCCCGCAGGAGCGCGGTGGCGCCGTCGGCGACGGTCTGGTCGACGAGGGCGTTGACGGCCTCCGCCTGGCCCGCGTTGATGAGCGGGCCGATGTGGGTGGCCGGGTCGCCGGGGTCGCCGACCTTGAGGGTCCTGACCTTGGCGACGAACTTCTCGGTGAACTCCCGTTCCACGGACCGGTCCACGAGCACCCGGTTGGCGGCCATGCAGACCTGCCCCTGGTGGATGAAGCGGCTGAAGACGGCGGCATCGACGGCGTAGTCGAGGTCGGCGTCGTCGAGGACGATCAGGGCGCTGTTGCCGCCGAGCTCCAGGACGGTGCGCTTGAAGTGCGACGCGGCGACGGTGGCGACGTGTCTGCCGACCTTGTCGGAGCCGGTGAAGGAGATCACGCGGGGCACCGGGTGCTCGATGAGCGCGTCGCCGATCTCCGCGATGTCGGTGACCACGACGTTGAGCACCCCGGCGGGCAGCCCGGCCTCCTCGAAGACCTTGGCGACCAGCCCGCCGCCGCATATCGGCGTGTTCTGGTGCGGCTTGAGGACGACGGCGTTGCCGAGCGCGAGCGCGGGCGCGACGGACTTGATCGACAGCAGGAAGGGGAAGTTGAAGGGGCTGATCACGCCGACGACGCCCACCGGCAGCCGGTAGAGCCGGTTCTCCTTGGTGTCGTCGGGCGACGGCAGGATGCGGCCCTCCGCCCGCAGCGCCAGATGCAGCGCCTCGCGCAGGAACTCCCGCACCAGGTGCAGCTCGAAGGCCGCCTTCAGGGCCGTGCCGCCGCACTCCGCCGTGATCGCGGCGGAGATCTCGGACTCCCGCTCGTCGACGATGCGCAGGGCCCGCTCGAAGACGAGCCTGCGGGTGTACGGGTTGGTGGCACCCCACGCGCGCTGGGCGCGCTCGGCGGCGCGGTACGCCTGGTCGATCTCGTCGACGCTCGCCACCGTGATGGAGGCGAGCTTCTCCCCGTCGTACGGGTTGAAGTCGACGATGTCCCAGGAGCCGGTGCCCGCCCGCCATTCACCGTCGATGTACTGGAAAGCCAACTCGTCGAAGTAGGACATCTGCCATCCCTGCCTGGAGAATCGGGGGCGCCGGGGCCACCGAAACGGACCGCGTACTCCTGATGGGACGTCATCGTACTGTTGTGTCAGAGGAGTTGAAGAAGCCGCCTCAGCAAGTCGCGGGTCGCCGCAGGCGGGAGGCTGTCCTCGTGCAGCCGGTCCATCACCTTGCCGTACTGCGCCACCTCGTCGGGCTTGTCGAGGTAGAGGGCGCTGGTGAGCTGCTCCAGGTAGACCACGTCCGACAGGTCGGACTCGGGGAAGCGCAGCATGGCGAAGGCGCCGCTCTCGCCCGCGTGCCCGCCGTGCGCGAAGGGCATCACCTGAAGCGTGACATTGGCTTGTTCCGAGATGTCGATGAGGTGCTCCAGCTGGCCGCGCATGACGGCCTCGCCGCCGTACGACCGGTGCAGCGCGGCCTCGTCCAGCACGGCGTGGAAGTGCGGGGCGCGCTCGGAGAAGAGCAGCTTCTGGCGCTCCATGCGCAGCGAGACGCGGCGCTCGACCTCGGCCTCGTCGGCGGTCGGCTGCCCGCGGACGACGACGGCCTGGGCGTACCCCTCGGTCTGCAGCAGTCCGTGCACGAACTGCACCTCGTAGATGCTGATGTGCGAGGCGGCACCCTCCAGCCCCACATAGGTCTGGAACCATCCCGGCAGCACATCGCCGTAACTGTGCCACCAGCCCGCGACGTTGGCCTCGCGGGCCAGCCCCAGCAACGCCTCCCGCTCCAGCTCGTCCGTGACTCCGTAGAGCGTGAGGAGGTCCTCGACGTCCCGTGCCTTGAAGCTCACCCTGCCCAGCTCCATACGGCTGATCTTCGACTCCGACGCCCGGATCGAGTAGCCCGCCGCCTCGCGGGTGATCCCCCGCGATTCCCGCAGCCTCCTGAGCTGTGAGCCCAGGAGTATGCGGCGCACCACAGAACCGCTCGACTCGCTCGTGGCCATCTTCGCGACTCCTCCTTTTCCGGTCCCTACCCGGTTGTGCCGCTCCCCGCACCCTTCCGGGGCGACCCCCGCTACCCCCGGCGCCGAAGTCTGCCACCTCCGGGCTCCGTTGAGTGTGCATCCGGTTACGGAGGTGGGGGCAGTCCGGACACCGTACGCAGGAGGGCGTAGGAAGAATTACCCCCGAACTGGAGCGCGCGCCCCCAAAACCCCCACGTGCACGTGCATCTGCCCTTGCATCCGCCATCCGCATTGGGAACCATGGGAACGCACACGTGCATGTCACGTCCACGATTGCCAGGAGTGCCTCGGATGGGTACCGAAGGATCGACTGTGCTCTCCCCCCTGTGGCGAGGGCTGCCACCGATCGCCCCATCGGCCGTCTCCAGCTCCGCCTCCTGCGCACTTCCCGCCCGCTTCGAGGCGGTCAGGGCGGCGCGGCGGTTCACCAGGAGCACACTCCAGCAATGGGACCTCCCGGGGCTCTTCGACGATGTGGCCGTGGTCGTCTCGGAGTTGGTGACCAACTCCATGCGGTACGCGCTGCCGGCCGAGCTCATCGGCACGGAGTACGAGCCTCCAGTACGGCTGCATCTGATGCGATGGACTTCGCGTCTGGTGTGCGCGGTGCGCGATCCGAGCGAGGAGAGCCCGGTCGTGCGGGAGGCGGACGCGGGCGCGGAGTGCGGGCGGGGGCTGTTCCTGGTGGAGTCGTTCAGCGACACCTGGGGCTGGCATCCGCTGGCGGGGGCCCTGCGGGGGAAGGTGGTCTGGGCGCTGTTCAGGCTGCCGCGGGATCGCGACTGAGCGCACCACGGGGGGCGCTCAGTCCGCGATCAGATAGTCGAATTCGCCGTCCTTGATCCCGAGCAGCATGGCCTCGATCTCCGCCGGGGTGTAGACGAGCGCCGGACCGTCCGGATGACGGGAATTACGCATGGCGATCCCGCCGTCCGGCAACTTGGCGAACTCCACGCAGGAACCTTGCGAGTTGGAGTGCCGGCTCTTGCGCCAGACGACGTCGAGGTCCGTGGCAGCCATGCCGTTGTACGCGTGAGGCACAGGACTCTCCCGGAGTATTCGCGGTGGTGCACCCCGGCACGAATGGTGGGGATGGCAACTACTCCGGATCATAGCTGCGTTCATGTGCCTCTGCATGAGCGAATGCACGTGCACTTACTGTGCGGACTCGGCTACTTCCCGATGCCGGAACCGGCGCCGGAAGCGTTGCCGGAATACGGAAGCAGTGCCATCTCCCGGGCGTTTTTGATCGCTCTGGAGAGTTGTCGCTGCTGCTGGGCGGTGACCCTGGTCACGCGGCGGCTGCGGATCTTCCCGCGATCCGAAATGAACTTCCGCAGCAGGTCGGTGTCTTTGTAGTCGATGTAGGTGATGCCCGCCGTTTCCAGGGGATTGGGACGGGGCCTGAGGCTCTTGCGGTGATCGGGGCGACGGGGCACGGCCTTTGCCTTTTCGGGTCGGTGATCGCGGTTCGGTGATGGCGGTTCGCTGATCGCTGATCGCTGTTCAGGAAACCGGATCGAGGAGTTCGTCGAATGCGGTGGACAGACAGCGCCAGGTGTCCGGTCCCGCCGCGTATTCGGTGTCGGTCAGGAGACAGGAGTCGAGCAGCTCGGCGAGCGTCCCGCCGTCGAGTCCGGGCGAGGTGAAGGTGAGGTGCTGCGCGCGGTCCCCGTGTTCGGGGTGCCAGTCCAGGGCGGCGGCCACCCTGCGGGTCGCGGGCACCATCTCCCAGGCGGCCTCCGGCAGCGCGGCCAGCCAGGGCCCGGCGTTCTCGACGCACAGCGCGCCGCCCGCCGCGTCCCAGGACAGCAGGGTGTCCGGCCGGTCGGCGAGCCAGAACCGGCCGCGGCTGCGGACGGCCGCGCAGGCCAGCTCCTCCAGCGCCGCGTACAGCCGCCCGGGGTGGAAGGGCCGGTGCCGGTGCCAGACGAGCGTGGCGACGCCCTCCGCGTCGGCGGTCTGCGGCAGCAGCGCGCAGGCGGCGTGCTGCCGGGCCGCCGCGGCCTCCACGTCGAAGCCGGCGACCGCGGCGGCGGCGAGTTCGGCGGAACCGGCCGGAATCCGCCGCGCCGTGGGGACGAGCTGGTCGAGCAGGGCGAAGTCGGCGGCGTCCGCGGCCGGTTCATCCTCTCCCCCGCTGTTCTCGACGACGGCCAGCACCGGCGCGTACTCCAGCTGCCGCGCGAAGGTGTCCGACACCGTGCGCCGGTCGGACGGGGCCGCGGCCAGCCCGGCGTCCACGAGGTCGTCGCCGCAGCCGAGCGCGGGCAGCAGCAGGGCGGGGTCCACGGCCGTGATCACCCCGGTCAGCCGGAAGTCCGGCCCGGCGTGCGCGGCGACGACCTCCGCCATGGCCTGGGGCTCGACCGAGTCCCAGAGCTCCACGACGGCGAGCCCGCACAGGCCGCTCGCTGCGAGCCGTTCGATCTCGGGCACCAGGTCCTCGCGCAGCGCGCAGCAGGCGCAGTCGTTGACGAGCGGCGCGTCGCCCTCGTCGAGGATCCCGGAGGCGTCGCGCACGCTCCGGCGGACCGTGCCCGCGCCTGCCGTGGACAGGTCGTGATGGAGGGCGACGCCGCCCGGGACGGTCTTCAACAGCCGGTCGACCGCGGCCCGGCGCGCGTCGGCGTGGAGTCCACCGACGAGCACCACGGGCAGCGGCCGCTCCCCGGTCACCGGCCGGCCTCCCGCTTGCCGTAGCGGCGCTCGAAGCGCTCGACGCGGCCCGCCGTGTCCAGGACGCGGGCGGTGCCGGTGTAGAAGGGGTGGCTCGCCGAGGAGATCTCGACGTCGATCACGGGATAGGTGTTGCCGTCCTCCCACTCGACGGTCTTGTCGCTGGTCGCGGTGGACCGGGTAAGGAAGGCGTAGTTCGCGGCGCGGTCGCGGAACACGACGGGGCCGTAGGGCGGGTGGATTCCGGGCTTCATCGCTGGGTCAGCGCTCCTCTCGGAAGACGACGTGGCGGCCGACGACGGGGTCGTACTTGCGCAGTTCCATGCGGTCGGGGTCGTTACGGCGGTTCTTGCGGGTGACGTACGTGTATCCCGTTCCGGCGGTGGACCGGAGCTTGATCACGGGGCGTAGCTCGTTGCGGGCCATGGGGCTACTATACAGAAATGGTTTCCATTTTCATTAGGAGGTCGACGCCATGTCCGCCCACTGCCAGCTGACCGGCCGCAAGCCGGGGTTCGGCAACTCCGTCTCGCACTCCCACCGGCGCACCGCCCGCCGCTTCGACCCCAACATCCAGTCCAAGCGCTACTGGCTCCCCAGCGAGGGCCGCCATGTGCGGCTGCGGCTCAGCGCGAAGGGGATCAGGACGGTCGACAGCATCGGCATCGAGGCCGCCGTGGCCCGCATCCGGGCGCGGGGAGGGAAGGTCTGATGGCGAAGAAGAGCAAGGTCGCGAAGAACGAGGCGCGGCGGCTGACGGTCGCGCGCTATGCGGCCCGCCGGGCCGTTCTCAAGGCGGTCGTCCGCGACCCGCGCCGCCCGGAGTCCGAGCGGGCGGCCGCCGCCCGCGAACTCCGGCGCCAGCCACGGGACGCGAGCGCGACGCGCGTCCGCAACCGCGACGCGGTGGACGGCCGCCCGCGCGGCTACGTGGGCCGCTTCGGCCTCTCCCGGGTGAACCTGCGGCAGCAGGCGCACGCGGGGTTCCTGCCGGGGGTGCGGAAGTCGAGCTGGTAGCGGGCGGGGCCGTACGGGCGGGCTCGACGGAGCCCGCCCGGGGCCTTCACCAAGGCGAACTCCGATCCGGAAGCGGCCCGCACTCCGCGCGATGGGCGGCCCCGAGGAGGTCGTCCGCATCGCCCGGCGCGCGTACGACGACCGCAACCCCGAGTACCGATGGGTGGTCGAGCTGCTCAACCACGTGATCTTCGCGGCGGGCGATCCCGGCTTCGAGATCACCGGCGACACCTTGCAGAGCGCCACCGGCCTCCAGGTCCAGGCCCTCACCCAGCTCGGCTACGGCACCGAGAACGGCACCTGGCGCAACTTCTTCCTCACCGGGGCGAAGGAGCTCCGCGAGGGCCACGCCCAGAGGCCCGTCTCGCACGGCGCGAAGGACCTCGTCCGCAGCATGACCCTGGAGAACCTCGTCCTGGACGGCCATCTCCTCAAGCGCAACTTCGACGAGGCGGTGGAGGCCGGCGCCATCCAGATCAGCGGCGACCGGCCCGACACGCCGGACGTCGTCCTGGGCTATCTGACGCCGGGCGACCCGGTGTTCCAGATCGTGGCGCCGCGGCCGGTACGCCCGGAGGACGTCGCGGGACGGTGACGCGCGTCGGGTGAACGGTACGGGTGCGGCACGGTCAATACCATTGCCGCTGCCCGCAGATACCTCCGGCGAAGCAGAGGCCCTGATGCTCCCCGAGATCACCGAACACACCTGCACCAACTGCGGCCGGGACGCCCGGGGCATCTTCGGCCGCTGGTCCTGCACGGCGTGCAGGACGAGCTCCCCGTACATCGAGCCGCCCGCCTCCTACGCGTCGTGGCTGGTGGCGCAGGAGGCGATAGCGCCACCGCCACGGCGTGACGTACGACCGCACCACCTGTGCGGGGAAGTCGCCTGTGTCTGCCCGAGGTTCGACGACCGGCGGCGGCGCTAGCTCACGTTCTCGTCCCAGCGGAGCTCAAGAGGCAGCCCGAGCCTGCGCACCCGCTGTACCAGGTCCGGGTCGGCGTTCTGTGCGGACAGCCGGGGGACGGCGTGGTGGGCGAGCCAGGTGTTCATTTCGTGTGCGACTGCGGTCGCGTTGTCGTCCCAGCACCACCAGCTGTTGGGCAGTTTGTCGCCCCCCAGGTCGTAGATCCAGCACTCGACCACTTCGAGCAAGTGCCGGTCGGCGACGGGGTCCTGGCACACCTCCCATTGCGCGAGCCAGGGGGTCACGGTTCCGGAAGCCGTCGCGCACATATCGAATACTTCGTGAGCCGGATAGGGCGGGGTGTCCGTTTCCAGAGTGTGCGCCCACCACGCGTGCAGGAATTCACGGACGGCGTCGGCCTGTTCTCCCGGCCAGTCGCGCCACTTGGCACGCCAGAACGGCAAGCCGCTCCAGTCCAGGCCCTTCTCCCATCCCTCGACCAGCACTTCGGCAACCTGCGGAAGCAGGCGCCGGACCAGGGCCGCGTCGTCCCGCCAGCCCACGTCGTGCCATGTCCGGTACAGCAGATCGGGATCGAGCGGCGCATCCGGGGTCCTGAGCAGCGCGACCTCCTCGGGGCCGCCCCAATGGCACTCGCAATTCGATTCCTCGGGGTGGGTGGCCATTCCGCCGAAGACCTCGCGTATCCGGTCCAGCGCCGCCCCGAGCCGGGCGTCGGTGACAGAAGCCATGGCGGGCCCCTCTCGATTACTCCGACGGGATCACACCGGTCGAAGATCGGAATGATGCCATGCGGGTGGGAAGGTAGGAGGGTCTTTTTTCGCTCGCTCACCTCACCTCACCTCGCCTCACCGGAAGAGAGCCCTCGGCATGGCCGTCATCCACAGCACCACTCTCAAGCCGACAAAACTCGAACTGCTCACCGCCTGGCTCCCGTCCCGGCCGTGGTACCGCGGTGGCGAGGGCGGGCCGGAGTTGGCCAAGGCAGGCGGTTTCCGGCTGGACGATCCGGAGGGGGAGGTCGGGATCGAGTTCATGGCGGTCACCGACACGTCGGGCGCGGACGCGGTCACCTATCTGGTGCCGTGCACCTATCGCGGCACCGCGCTGGCCGGAGCGGAGCACGCCCTCATCGGCACGCTGGAGCACGGAGTGCTGGGGAAGCGCTGGGTCTACGACGGCTGCCACGACCCGGTGCTGGTCGGCCAGTTGCTCGCCCTGATCGAGGGCCGGGCCGAGGCCCAGATGCAGAGTGTCGACGACACCCCGGACCCGGACGTCGTCCGCTCCTGCACCGGGGGCGGCTTCGCCGCCGCGGACTTCATGGCTACCGATGACCAGGAGGGCACCGCCCTGTCCGTCGCGCCGGGCGCGACGCTCCGCCTGCGGCGCGTCTTGGAACCCACCCCGGCTCTCCTCCCGGAGGGTGCCATCGGCCATGTCGGCGGTGCCTGGCAACTGCCGGACGGTACGGGGGCGGAGGGGCTGTTCGCGGTGCTGCGGGGTGGGTCCGGGAGCTGAGCGCTCCGCCGACGGTTATTCGACTGCGGGCCGTCGTGGCTGGTCGCGCAGTTCCCCGCGCCCCTTCGGGGCGCGGTACCCGGCGGTCGCGCCGGGATAGGTCAGGAGTCGGCTGAACCGTCCGCCTGCGGCGGCTGAGCGGCCACGAAAGTGCCTTTGGCCGGGAGGGTGACCAGAAGTCCACGCTCCCGCAGTTCTTGAACGGCCCGGCGGACCGTTCCGACAGCGACGCCGCATTCCGCGGCCAAGTCCCGCTCCCCTGGCAGGCGCGCGCCTAGGCGCAGAACCCCTGCCTCGATCCGAGCGGCCACATGATCCGCGACCTGCATGTAGACGTACGCGACCTTCGTCGGGTCGACAACGGGCGGCGGACCCTGCGCATCTGCCATGCGCAGCAACTTAGCGCGGCGGCTTCGCCATTGTCAGGAGTCGGCGGAACCGTCCGCCTGCGGCGGCTGAGCGGCTACGAAGGAACCCATGCCGGGCGTTGTGACGATGAGGCCCTCCGCGCGGAGGGCGGCGGTGACCTTGCGGACGGTCACGCGCGCGACACCGAACTCCTGCTCCAGCTTGGTCTCGGAGATCAGGTGCCTCAGCGGATATTCGCCGCTGGCGATGCGCCGCCGGATCACTTCCGCGATCTGCGTCCACTTGGGCTGAGTCGGGTCGAACTCCATCACGCGTGGAACTGTACGTATGACCGCCCAGTCGAACATAGATACCTAGGGCTATATCAGGCTATAGACAGGTGCAGCACTGCTCCGTATGGTGAACACCCATGGAAGACCCCCGCGACCGTGCGACCGGTCCGGGGGCATGGCCACCAGCAACACCAGGAGCTGATGACATGCAGCACCGTATCGCCGACCTCCTCGCCCGAGTAAGGGCACTGTTCACGCGCCGCACGCCCCGGCAGGACTCCCCCGCGCCCGCCGAGCCACCGCGCCACGCCTGCGGCGTGCACGCCTGGGCCACCGCCCGCGGGATCGAGATCAGGCCCAGTTCACCGCTCGCCTCCTGCACCTGCTGCACCCACGACCCCCTCCCCCGCGTCGGCGCGTTCGTCATCGATCTCCGGACCAACCGGGTCGGCCAGGTCATGGGCGACGAGGGGCTCTACCTCCAGCTGCGGCCGCCGCTCGGTGGCCGTGAGTGGGACGTCGACCCCGGCGACACCCGACCCGCCACCGACGCGGAACTGCTCAGCGCCAAGCTGAAGGCGGCCAATTCCGCGAGCAGCTCAGGCAGATGAGGTCGTCCTGAGGGCCCGGAGGCTGTGCCACAGGGCCCGGCCGTCGCCGAAGGGCGGCAGCAGGAACACGACGTGCGCGAGGTACCACCAGGACAGGGGCCGGTCGAGGCCGGAGAGCCACAGGAGGGCGCCCACCGCGACGCAGGCGGACGGCCCGGCCAGGGCCACCGCGGCCGTCTGCCGTGCGGTCATGGTCCCTCGCGGGAGCACCGACGTGCGCCACGCCGTCCGCTCGATCGTGATGTGCGTGACCGTGCGGACGCGTTTGAGGGCGAGGACGTGTGCCGACTCGTGCAGGGCGAACGGGAGCACCAGACCCAAGGTGGCCGGCTTGGCCAGCAGCGCCCACGCCATAGCGGCCGGTACGGGGTCACCGGAACGCGCCATCCAGGCCAGGGCCGCGGCCTGGAGGACGCCGATGAACGCCAGCAGTGGCCACACCTGGGCGGCCACCGCCCAGGCGACGACGCGGACCTTCAGGTCAGCTGCCGGACGCGTCGAGGAGCTGCTCACGGCGCTGCTTCAACCCCCGGTAGCTGACCTGGATCATCGTCAGGAAGACGGTGAGCAGGAGGAACAGGACGACGATCGGGACCGGGTTCTCGACGCCGGTGGTGATGCCCAGCGCTCCGTCGTCCTTCTTCACCGTTTCGAAGATCAACGACCCGAAGAACGCCTTCCGTTCGACGACCTCGTCAGTGCCCGTCGAGAACATGAGGGTGAGCAGGACCACCGCCACGGTGCCCAGCGTCAGCAGCGCGGCCCCTATGGCGGACGTCATGACCGACCGTGCCTTGAACATTCCTTCTCCTCGACTCACTTGTGTGGATTCCTTGCACCGCGTACCAGACGAACGCGGCGGCCGCCCCGGCGAAGCAGACCGGCACCGCCCAGGGCGGGGGACTGAGCAGGCCCAGCCCGATCAATGACACGCCCGCGACGACGAAGACGACGGACAGCCCCAGGAACACGGAGAACGGGTTGTCCTTCTCCGCCGGGAACACGATGCTGATGCACGTCGTCATGACCGCCCCGCCCAGGCAGGACGCCAGCGCCACCCCGCTGGAGAGGAGCCGGCCCGGCTGGACCGCGAGCGTGACCGCGAACGCGGGTACGGCGAACACGACGAGCAGGACCAGCTGCGCCCTGATGAGCCGTACGTAGACCCGCCAGGCCGGTTCCCGCGCGCCGGGCAGCACCCGCAACTGCTGTGTGGCGGTGAACTGGTACAGGCCGCCGAAGGACAGGGTGGCGAGGCCCCACAGGGGGTTCACCGAGGGCTTGGCCAGCAGCAGATAGGCGAACAGGGCCAGTGCCATGGCCACGGCGGCCACGGTCTGCGCGCTGCGCAGCAGACACCAGTCGTAGGGCCCGAGAACGCCTCGCAGCCGCACGCTGCCGGGGAGCTTCAGGTAACGGGACTGACGTACGTGCTGGTTGGGGGCGAGCGCGAAGACCAGGGCCACGAGCACGGCCGACAATGCCGTCACGGCGGCCAGGGCCGTCCAGGGCCCGTGTTCGTTCCAGAGCCAGGAAACGGACGTGACCCACGTGTACTCGGTCCGCTTGCTCAGGTACGCGCCGGAGAAGTCCCGGATCATCGGCGTCATCCGCGCGGTGTAGTACGCCAGCACCGCGAACAGGGCGAGCACGTTGAGGACGCCTGCCATCCGGCTCAGCCCTATGAGCATCCACAGCCGGGTCAGCAGCTGGTACAGGACGGACAGCGTCAGGTACGTCAGGACGGTCGGGAGGACGATCGAGGCGGCGATGTGGCCGACGGCGGACGGGCCGAGGAGGATCAGCGCGCTCACGACGAGGGAGACGAGGCCGGCGGCGGCCACGACGGCGGTCATCGCCGCTTCGTACATCAGGAACGCCGTGGAGCGCTCCCGGTTGGTGACCGGTAGCTGGTAGCTGAGCCGGAGCATCCCCTCGGCGTTGATGAACAGCACCTTCACCAACAGGAACGCGATCTGCACCCACAGCAGGAGGGACACCGTCGAGGTGTCGAACAGCAGCCGCCACACGGCCGCTTCGTCGGCCATGGGGCGCAGGAAGAAGTAGGAGGCGGTGCACATGGTGCCCAGGAGCAGCACGGCCGCCACGGCGACGAACACTCTGACCGAGGCGGATTTCAGGGCTCCCGCCCGCAGTACCCGGCGACGGAAGAAGACGAGGAGCATCCGGGCCAGGACCGCGGACTGCCTCAGCCGTACCGCCTTCGCAACCGGCCTCACAACCGGCTTCGCAACCGCCTTCACCGCTGGGACGTTTCGAGGTAGTCGAACACCATGGCGGCCAGTGATCCGTGTTCTTCGACCAGATCCTTCGTCGGCTCGTCGTACACCACGTGCCCCAGGTCGAGGAAGAGAGTCCTGTCGGCCAGGCGCTCCAGTACGGCGAAGTCGTGTGTGCACAGCAGGATCGAGCGGCCCTCGTCGCGGACCCGCCTGAATTCCTTCTCGGCGAGGTGCAGCGCTTCGAGGTCGATGCCGTTGAGGGTTTCGTCGATGACGGTCAGCGGGGGCCGGATGACGAGCGCGGACACCAGCTGCGTCTTTTTGCGCATGCCGTGCGAATAGTCCTCGATGAGGTCGTCGTAGCGGCCGTCCATGGCGAACTTGCGGAACAGGCCGACGGCTTCGTCGTGGTCGACATCGAGGCCGAACAGTCTGCCCATCATGGAGAGGTATTCGCGGGCGGTGAGGAACTCGGGAAGATAGTCATTGCTGGACAGGTACATGCTCAGCCGCTTCGCCTCGGGCCGGGCGTGCTCATGGCCTCCGATCCGGATGGACCCGGACTGCAGGCGTACGAGATCGAAGACGTTCTTGATCAGCGTGGACTTGCCGGATCCGTTGGGGCCGACGAGACCGACGATCGTGCCTTCCTCGACCGTGAAGGACACGTCCAGCAGGACGTTGACAATTCCGTCATAGGAGTAGCTGACGTCGTTGACATTCAGGAGAGACACTTCGCGTTGGTCCTTTACCGAGTCCGTCGATCAGGGCGGTGCGCAGGAAGCCCGGGTGCCATCGGGGGCTTCCTGCGCACCTCACAAGCTCAGCCGTCAGACGGCTACCTGCATTCGGCGCTGACCTTCAGGCCGTAGTCCTTGAAGGACCACGAGCCGGTGAACTTCTTGTTCTGCTTCACCACACACCAGACCACCAGTCCGGCATAGATGGTGGCGCCCAGGCCGAGGATGACGGCGACGAATATCAGGAACCAGGCGTCGTAGCGGACGAGCCCCTTGTCGACCTTCGCCTTGATCGACGCGATGGCGCGCGCGGGCGCCGTGGTCGCCGCCACGTACGCGCCGATCGACGCGGACGTGTACGCGGTGACGGCCTTCGCCGCCACCGGCTCGGCGGCGATTTCGGTTTCCCGTACCAGAGTTGACGCAGACACTTTTTGTTCTCCCCTGTGGTTGATGTTGACCAGGAGAAGATTTCACGCCTTCGGAAAGGGGACTAGTGTCCTGAGGGGCACCGCTGGGCGCATTTCCTGTATGTCGCTATGACGGCCGCTTCCGCCCGCGAGGAGATTTCCAGTTTGGTGAAGACATTGGTGACATGCTTCTTGACCGTCCGCTCCGCCACGAACCAGCGGCCCGCTATGGTGGCGTTCGACAGGCAGTCACCCAGCGCAAAGAGGACTTCACGTTCGCGCGCGGTCAAAAGAGACAGGTCCGCGTCCCGCACCCATGGCGGCGCACCGCAGACATGGGCCTCTTCGCGACGACTGTCTCTGTCCGATTGCAGTCTCAATCTCAATCTCCCCGTTAGCGCGGCAACTTGCCCGCACCCGTTCAACTCAACGCGATCCGTGCGGCTCGGCCGGCACCGTCGATCGCGGCTGTCACCATAGTCATGATCAAACGGAGGGGTCAAGAAAATGTAAACTCCGTTCGTTGCCTTGGGCACTCGATTCCCATGCCGCACAGGCGCGTTGACGCCGCCACCCGATCCGCAGTTTTATCTCAGGTTCAACTACCGCATCTCAATAGCGGAATTCCACCGGGCGGCGACGGCGGCCGCAGTCGGCACCTCCGCGCCGCGCCGCACTCCGACCCCGCGCCCGCCCCGGAACGCGCGCTCGGCGCGAGCCCGCGCGCGGGTGCGCACCCCAAGTGCGACCCTCACGGAGCGCCACGAGCCGATACGCTGAGTGACAGGAAGTCGCGTTTCGGGAGGGGACGAGCGATGACCGATCTCAAGGAGCCCAACGAACCCGGAGAT
The DNA here is from genome assembly GCF_053594975.1 of Streptomyces sp. NPDC002537. Lineage (NCBI taxonomy): Bacteria > Bacillati > Actinomycetota > Actinomycetes > Kitasatosporales > Streptomycetaceae > Streptomyces > Streptomyces sp. NPDC002537. The sequence continues at coordinate 60,584 of NZ_JBSFWT010000009.1, read as the reverse complement.
GTGTACGAGCCTCCGGCACTCGTCGAGGTGGGGGACTTCGCCGGGCTGACGCTCGGGTGGATCGAGGGGAGCAGATTGGAGGAGGGCGGCGAAGGCCAGCTCTGGTACGTGAGTTAGCACCGACCATGCCGAGTGAGGAGTGGTTCGTCGTCCTGCCGGACGGCCCGGCGGCCCTGGCAGCGGTGTGCCTGCTGCGGCCGCGGGCCGACCGGATCGTCGCCCACGGTTCGGGCCGCCCGTGGCTGCTCGGGCACTGGCCCGACGGCCGGGTGACGGTCGCCCGTACGGGCAGGGCGAGGGTGGCGGTGATCGGGCGCTGCCCGGTCACCGCCGTCGAACTCGCGGCTCTGGTGAGCCATGTGGACGACCTCGCACAGGTCGAGGGGATCGCGGAGGCCCTGGCCGGCAGCTTCCATCTGATCGCGTCGGTCGGCGGGCGGGTGCGGGTCCGCGGGAGCGCCTCGGGGGTCCGGCGGGTGTTCTCCGCGCCGGTCGGCGAGGCGACGGTCGCGTCGGGCCGCTGCGATGTGCTGGCCACCGCGATCCACGCGTCGGTGGACGAACGGGTGCTGGTGACACGGCTGCTGCCCGCGGGCGCGGTGCACCCGGTGGAGGGGAGGAGCATCTGGCACGGCGTCATGGCCGTGCCCCCCGACCACTGTCTGGTCATCGAGCCCGACGGGCGGGCGGCGGTCCGGCGCTGGTGGACGGCGCCCGATCCGGTGGTCCCGCTCGCCGAGGCGGCGGGGGCGCTGCGGGTGGCGCTGGCGGCGGCCGTGGATTCCTGCACGGCGGGCGGCGGCACGGTCAGCGCCGACCTGTCGGGCGGTCTGGACTCCACGAGCCTGTGCTTCCTGGCGGCGCGCGGCCCGGCCCGGCTGGTCACCACCCACCGGCAGGGCGCGGACCCGGTCAACAGCGACGCGGTCTGGGCGGAGCGGGTCCGGGCCGAACTGCCGGACGCGGAGCACCACTCGGTGGGCCAGGACGGGGCACCGCTGTGGTTCGCCGGGGCGGGCGGCCCGCACCCGGCGCTGGAGGAGCCGGGCGCGTGGGTGCGCGACGCCGCCCGGCTGGCCGACCTCGCCCGGCGGATGGGCGCGGCGGGCTCCCGGCTGCACCTGGCCGGGCACGGCGGCGACGAGCTGTTCTCCGTCACCCCCCGCTACCTCCACGACCTGGCCCGCGACCACCCGTTCAAGGCCCCGGCCCATGTCCGCACCCACCGCCTCCGGATGCGGCAGCCGCTCCGCCCGCTGCTGCGCGCCCTCGCCGACCGCTCCACGTACGCGGAGTGGCTGGCCCTGGCCGCCGAGGAGATGGACGCGTCACCCGTCACGTTCACCGCGCCGACCATGGCCTGGGGTCCACCGCTGCGGATGCCGCCCTGGGCGACCCAGGACGCCGTGCGGAGCGCCCGGGGCCTGCTGCGCGAGGCCGTCGCCGACACCCCCGGACCACTGGCGCCGCACCGCGCCCAGCACGACGCCGTGCAGTACGCCCGCACGGCGGGCGTCACCGTCCGCAGGCTCGACCAGGCCACCACCCGGGCCGGGCTGCCGCTGGCCGCGCCCTGCCTGGACGATCCGGTGCTGGCCGCCGCCCTGTCCGCACGCCTGCACGAGCGCGCCGGCCCCACCGCGTACAAGCCGCTGCTCACCGCGGCGATGCGGGAGATCGTCCCGGCCACCCTGCTGACCCGTACGTCCAAGGGCGACTACAGCACCGACTTCTACATCGCCCTCCACCGGCACCGCGCCGAGCTCCTGGAGCTCTTCGACGGCTCGCTCCTGGCGGGGATGGGGCTGATCGACACCGCGGTGCTGCGGGACGCACTGCTCATCCCGCACCCCACGCCGCACATCGTCACCCACCTGTCCCAGACGCTGGCCTGTGAGACGTGGCTGCACTCCCTGCGCCGCATCGATCACGCCCCCGCCGCCCCGCCATCCGGGAGAGCACCATGACCGTCAGTCTGCGCGACACGATCAGCACCGCGGCCGTCGACGACGGCACGATCCTGCTCGACGAGCGCACCGGCCGCTATTGGCAGCTCAACGCCACCGGCACGCTCGTCCTCAACCTGCTCCTGCGAGGCGCCACCCTGTCCGAAGCCGCCCGCCACCTGCGGCAACAGCATCCGAGCCTGCCCACCGGGCAGGCCGAGGAGGACGTCTCGACGCTGGTCGTCTCACTGCGCGGCGCACGGCTGGTGAAACCGTGAGCGCGCCGCCGGGCCGCGCGGCACAGGTGAACCGGCGTTCCGTCAGGGCGGCCGTGGTCGCCGCCCGGTTGCTCGCGGCGCTGCCGCCGGGGCGGATCCGGCAGCTGCTCCGCCTCGTACGGCTGGGGGTCACGGGCCCGGCGAGCGCCGAGCAGGCGCTGGCGGCCCGGGAGGCCGTCACCTCCGCGAGCGCGCGCTGCGCCATGGAGCACGGCTGTCTGCAGCGGTCGCTGGCGGTGGTGCTGCTGTGCCGGATGAGCGGGGTGTGGGCCACCTGGTGCACGGGGGTGCGGACTCGGCCGTTCCGCTCCCATGCGTGGGTGGAGGCCGTGGGAGCCCCCGTCGGGGAGCCGTACCCGGAGGGATACTTCACGCCCATCCTGTGGGTGTCGTACCCGGCGGGGCGTCAGCGCCGTCAGCGCGGCAGCAGCAGAAGTTCGTCCGCGTAGCACCAGGCCCAGTCCTCGCCCGGCTCGAAGGACCGGGCGAGGACGTGGCCCGGTTCGGTACGGGCGTGGGCACTGGCGTGCCGGTTCGGGGAACTGTCGCAGCAGCCGACATGACCGCAGACCAGACACTCGCGCAGGTGCAACCAGGTACTGCCGATGCGCAGGCAGTCCTCGCAGCCCTCCGTCGTACTGGGTGTCACGTCGCGGACCTCACCCAAATGGGAACAGCCCCGCCGGGTGGGGCGGCCCTCGACGTCGGCGGCGACTTGCCAGTCCGCTTCGCTCATGTGCCCAACATAGGGCGGGTGGGGGTGGGACGCACTTGCGCTGACGCGCGTTTGCGCTGACGCGTGGGCCGGGTCGGGGTCGGGGGCGTTGTCAGACCCTGCTGGCAGACTCACGGAGTGAGGCGGGCGGAGACGGGCGACGGGGGTGTCCGTCTCCGCCTGGTCCTTGTGCCGGACGGGCATGACGCGGCCGTGTACGCCTGCGGCGGGCCTTTCCCCAGCCCCGCCCCTTCCCGAAACCGGTGCTCGTACCCCGGACCCCCGACTGCGGGTCGTTCGCCGCCTGCGGCGGGAGCGGCCTGCGGCCGCGTCCTCAATCGCCGGACGGGCTGGATTGCGCGGGCGTAGTCCACAGCCTGCGGGCGCAGGCCAAAAACCCACGGTCCGCAAAACCAGCCCGTCCGGCGATTGAGGACAACGCGGCGAAGCCGTGTTGCGGGGTCCGGGGCGCAGCCCCGGTTTCGGAAGGGACAGGTAGGGGACAAGGCCCGCCGCCAGGCGACACCGCTCGCCCGGACGGGTGGTGGGGGCTGACGTCACGTCAGCCATGCGGCGCAGTTCAGAAGGGTGCGGCCGAGCGGGCCGCTCCACGATGGACGCGTGGACCCCCACCCGCCCCCTCCCGGGAGGAACCCGCCGTGACCCTCCACAACCTCGAACAGCTCCGCCGCTGCACCGTCGCCGTCGACCTCGGCGCCGCCCGCACCCGCGTCTACGTCCGGGACACCGGACTGATCGTGGACGAGCCGAGCATCGCCGCCGTCAACACGCACACCGGCTCGCTGATCGCGGTCGGCGCCCTCGCCGAGGGCATGGCGGGCCGCACGCCCGACCACATCCGCGTCGTACGGCCCATCTCCGGCGGCACGGTCGTCGACATCGACATGGCACAGCGCATGCTCCGCTTCCTCGTCAGCGACAAGATCCGGCGGGCCTGGCGGCGCAAGCCGCTGCTGCGCGCGGCGGTCTGCCTGCCGTACGACGCCGAGCCGCTCGCCCAGCGGGCCGCCGTCGAGACGCTCGCCGGCCTGGGCGCCCGCCGGGTCGAGCTGGTCGACACGCTCATCGCGGCGGCGGTCGGCAGCGGGCTGCCCGTCGAGCAGCCCGAGGCGACGATGGTCGTGATCGCCGGTGCGGCGTCGACGCAGGTCGCCGTGTTGTCCCTGGGGTCGATCGTGGCGGCGGAGAAGGTGCACGTGGGCGGCGACGCCATCGACTACGCCGTGGTCCAGCACCTGCGGAGCAGGCACGAGCTGATGCTGCCCACACAGAGCCTGCAGCCGCTCCAGCGCGCGCTGTGCGCGGACCCCATGGAGGAGGGCGCGGAGGTACGCGGCCGCGATGTGGCCACCGGCCTCTCCCGCACGGTCATGGTCAACACCATGGACGTCCGGGAGGCCATCAACACCCCGCTGACCGGCGTGCTCGACGCCATCGGGCGCGTGCTGCGCGAATGCCCGCCGGACCTGGTCGCCGACCTCGCCGAGGCCGGCGTGATGCTCGCCGGCGGCAGCGCGGTGCTGCCGGGCCTGGACCGGATGATCGCGGACGCCACGGGCATGACCGTGCGGATCGCCGAACATCCCGATCTGTGCAGCGTGATGGGGCTCGGCGCGATGATCGAGGGAAAGGTGCGCCCGATGCACCTCGACCTCCTCAGCAACTGATTCCGGCCGTCGGCCGCAGGCCGGTTCGCGCCTGCGGCGGGCCTTTCCCACCCCGCCCCTTCCCGCAGTGTCGATGTGCGGCTCCGCCGCGTGAGGGGGAGACCCCCAGACCCCCGACCGCGCTGACGCGCGGTGTCCTCAAACGCCGGACGGGCTGGATTTCGCGGACCGTGAGCAGCGAACCTGCGGGCCCGGCCCGCAGACTCAACGCCACAGCCGGCAAATCCAGCCCGTCCTGGGGGCACCTCCCAGCGGTAGCTGGGGGAGATTGAGGACGCGGCCGCAGGCCGCCACCGCCGCAGGCGGCAACGGACCCGCAGCCAGGGGACCGCCTCAGGCGGCCGGGAGTCGGGCCGGGTCGGCCATATCGGTCACCGCTGCGGCAGCAGACCACGTGCCCAAAGCGATCTCCGCCGTGATCCCCGGGCCGAAGCCCGCGATCACCCCCCGCGCCTCGTGCTCCGCCCCGCCGTCCTGGAACAGCCTCTCCAGCGCGTCGAAGATGACCGCACTGGCGATGTTGCCCCGCTCGGTGAGCGTGGCCCTGCTGTAACGGAACATCTCCTCGGGCAGGTTGAGGTATTTGCAGAGGTCGTCGAGGATGCGCGGACCACCCGCGTGGACGATGTACCAGTCGAGCCCGGACATGTCCCAGTCGTAGGGCTCCGCCATGGCCCGCATGGCGGGCGCGAGCATGGCCATGGTGCCGGGCACCCGCTTGTCGAGCATGAAGTGGAAGCCGGTGTCCCGGACGCCGTACGAGATCCAGTCCTCGGTGTCGGGCACCAGGTGGGAGCCGTTGCGCTCCAGCCGGACCCCGGAACCGCCCTCGCCGCGCACCACCGCCGCCGCGAGGGCGTCGCCGAAGAGGCCGTTGGACAGGAGATTGCCGACGCCGAGGTCCGTCGGCTGGTAGCAGAGCGAGCAGAACTCGCAGGCGACGATCAGCACATTGGACCGTGGGTAAGCGGTGCAGAAGTCGTGCGCGCGGTTGATGGCTGCGCCTCCGGCGGCGCAGCCGAGTTGCGCGATCGGCAGCTGCCGGGTCTCCGACCGGAAGTCCATCGTGTTGATGATCCAGGCGGTCATCGAAGGCATCATGAAGCCGGTGCACGAGACGTAGACGATCAGGTCGATCTCGCGGGTGGTCATCTCGGCGTGGTCCAGCGCGCGCCGGATCACCTCGGGCACCCGCGCCTTGGCCTCGATCTCGTAGAGGGCGTTGCGGGCGGTGAAGCCGGGGTGTTTGAGGGTGTCCTCGATCGGCTGCACCAGGTGCCGCGTCTGCACGCCGGTGTTGCCGATCAGCCGCAGGGCGAGCCCCAGTTGGGGGTGGTCGGCGTGCAGCGTGCGTGCGAGTTCCAGGGTCTGTTCCCGGGTGATGATGTACTCGGGAACGGCGATGGCCGGTCTGCACAGAGTTGCCATGATCCGCTCCTTACCAGGCGACCGGCAGGGCGAGTGGATAGCGCCAGATCGAGGTGGTGTTCCACTTCACCTCCTCCGCCGGTACGGCCAGCCGCAGTTCGGGGAACCGGTTGAGCAGTGTGCCGATGGAGACCTGGAGCACCATGCGGGCCATGTGGGATCCCAGGCAGTGGTGGCTGCCGTAGCCGAACGCCATGTGGACGGCCGGATCCTTGCGGTCGAAGTCCAGCTCATCGGGGTGGTCGTAGATGCGCTCGTCGCGATTGGCGGTCAGGTACGACACATGGACCGTGTCGCCCGCCTTGATGGTCACCCCGTCGAAGTCGACGTCCTCCAGGGCGATCCGGGGAATGCCGACGCCCTGCCGGAACGGGATGAAGCGCAGCAGCTCCTCAAGGGCCTGCGGAAGGACCTCGGGCCTGGAGCGCAGATCGGCGAGGTGGTCCGGGTGGGTCAGCAGGGTGTAGATGACGTTGCTGATGTCGTAGGTGGTGGTGTCGTGGCCGGTGACCACGAGGAGCATGGCGAGCACGGCCAGCTCGTCCTCGTCGAGCATCTCGTCGCCGACGCGGGCGATGGCGAGTGAACTGACGAGGTCGTCCCCGGGGTTGGCGCGCCGCTCCTTGCTGAGCTTGCCGAAGTATCCCCGCAGGCCCAGCTTGGCCTCCGTCGCCGACTCCTTGTCGGCGGCGGCCATGGACATCATGGCCATCGCCCACTGCCGGATCTGCTTCTGGTCCTCCTGGGGGATGGCCAGCAGGTCGCAGATGGTCATCAGCGGCAGCCGGCCCGAGAGGTGGTCGGCGACATCTGCGGGGGCGCCGTGCTCGACCATGCCGTCCAGCAGCATGTCCACCCTGCGCTGGGTCTTGGGGCGCTGCTCCTCGACCTGCTTGGTGGTGAACGCCTTCACGATGATCTTGCGGACCCGGTTGAGGTCGGGCGGGTCCATCACGTTGATGGCCTCCGACTGGACGATCGGCGCCGGGGTGATGCGCGGGAAGTCCTTCCCGATCAGGGCGGCCCGGCTGAACCGCTTGTCCGAGGTGACCGTCTGCACGTAGTCGTACCGCGTCACCAACCAGCAGGTGCCTTCGCCGTACGGCATCTGCACCCGCGTGACGGGTGCCTCCTTCAGCATCCGGCTCATGAATGGATCGGGTTCCAGAGCCTCGTCGTGACGGAAGGGACAGGTTCGTACGGAGTCCGAATCGGTCATCGCAGCACTCCCTCTTGCCCAGGGCCCCGCCGATGGCGCGCCAGCCTATTTTCAGACCATGCCGCAACGGCAAGCCCGCCACACACAAGCCTCCACGATTCACCCGGACGATGGATTTTTAGAGGAATCACCGGCAACATCCCCCTCTCCGCCATCTTTTTCCTCTTTACTTCGCGCCTTCCTGTTTGCCCCCTGTTGTGCCCACGGCGGCCCGGGGCCGGGGTCCACCACCCGTTTGCCTTCCGCGCTTGCGTTCAAGTTGCGGACCCTTTGACCTCCCCACAGACTCAAATGCGGCATCACTGGACAAGTGATGACATTTCTCTGCAAGGAGACGCTGATGCTCGCTCAAGAAACCCGACTCATCGCAACCCCCACCGAGGCCGTCGCGATCGCAGACCTGATGGTGGAACCGGAAGCCACGGTCAGTGACGCACCGCTCCCCGCCCCCGAAGCAGGAGGGTTCCTGCTCCTGGGACTTCTCCTCTCCCCCAAGGAGCCGAGGGAGCCGAAGGGCAAGTGAGCTCCCGGGCGGACTTCGCCGCGGCGGCCGATGACCTGGCGATCCGTGTCCTCAGCGCCCTGCGCGGCGCTGAGGACACGGCGCTGGTCGCCCGGCACATCGACAGCGCGCCCGACGCCCTCGCGGCCCTCGCCGCGATCCGGGTGATCGGCGCGGACACCTTCTCCCCGTACGTCCTGACGGGCGCCCCCTTCCACGCCGAGGACGCGGCCGCCGTGGCCCGTTCCTTCGAGGCGTTCCCGCCGGCGGCCACCGGGCCGACGGCGCCCGCCGACGAACGGACCGCCGCCTGGCGGGACTGGGCGACGGCCCAGCTCCTGGCCCGGGTCGGCGGGAACGGCGGCCCGCGCGTGGCCGCCGCGCAGCCCGAGGGCGACGACGCCCTCGCCGACACGGCCGACTGGCAGCGCTGGTCCGTGCGCATGGCCCAGCTGGCGACGCTGGCCCAACCCGGCCTGGACGGGCCGGTGCACGAGGCGGCACGCGACGGAGCCCTGCCGCTGAGCCGCGGCGTCACCCGCTCCGTACTGCGCCGCGACTTCCCCACGGCGGTGCGGCTCATCCGCTGGCTGGCGTGGCTCGACCACGAGGGCGTCGACCTGCCCCTGGACCCGCTGCTCGCCCTGGAGCACGTGCGGTTGCTGGGCGGCGAGAGCCCGCGTACGGCGCTGGACCTGGCCGTCGCACGCCATCTGCTGGAAGACCGGCTCACCGAGGGCACGCAGGAGGTAGGGGCATGACGGTTCCCGGACCGGTGACGGCGGCAGCCCGGAGCATGACCGACCGGGCCCTGTCCTGGCTGCACGCCAACCGCACCTACGGCGCGTTCCCGGAAGGCACCACGGAGACGATCGCCGAACCCAACAGCGTCTACAAGCCTCTCGGGGAGACCAGCCTCGCCGCCTCCCTCATCCTGCGCGACGGTGTCGCCGGGCCCGGTCAACTGGCCGCCGCGCAGAGCCTGATGGACTACGTCTGGCAGCAGTTCCGCCGTGGCGACCTGCTCTACGAGCGGCAGCTCCGGCACACCCTGATGACCGATCCGCTGGAGACGTACGCGCCCTTCGTCCGCTGCGGCTACCGCCACGCGGACCTCGACCGGCTGCTGGCCCACCACGCGCGGCTGCGCTCGGTGGGCGGCGTGGAACTGCTGCCCAACCGCCGGCTCGCCGTCGCCAACGCCGCACGGATCGCCGGGCTCGACCGGGACGTGGACTGGTCCGCGCTCGCCGCCGCCACCTGGCTGGGAGCCACCCCCGAGCCCTGGGCCATCAACTGGTTCACCGGGTACGAGATGACCCACGCGGTCTTCCACCTCACCGACTGGGGCGGACGCCCGCAGGGGCTCCCCGCCGCGATCGCCGCGTACCTGCGGACCTGGCTGCCGGTGTGGATCGACATCTGGCGCGAGGTCGAACACTGGGACCTGGTCGCCGAGTTGATGATCGTCGGCGCCTCGCTGGAAGAGCCCTACTGCGTGCCCGAGGACTGGGAGATCATCGCCGCCCTGCAGCACGAGGACGGCTTCGTCCCCCGGGACGGCGACCCCGTCGACGACGATCCGGAACAGCGCTTCAAGGATCATCAGCACACCGTCGTCGTCACCGCCGTCGCGGGCTCCATCGCGCTCGCGCGAGCGGCGCGCGAGCCGTGAACGCGGCGCTCGACAGCCTCATGGCGCCCCTCCTGGGCGCCGCCGACGGCGCGCGGGCCGTGGCCGTCGCGGCGATGCGCGGTGAGGAGCGCGTGGTGCTGTGCCGGGGGCCCGCCGAGCCGGACACCCGGTTCGAAGTGGGCTCCCTGACCAAGACGTTCACGGCGCTGCTGCTCGCCGAACTGGCCGCCCGGGGGGAGGTGCGCTACGACGACCCCGTGGACCGCTATCTGCCGTGCGCCGTACCGGGCCCGTCGATCACCCTGCTGCACCTGGCCACGCACACGTCCGGGCTGCCGCGCCTGCCGCCGGGGCTGCTCGGCCGGGAGGCGCGCGCGGCCTGGTTCAGCAATCCGTACGCGGCCTTCTCCCCCGCGGACCTGCTGGCCGCGCTCCCCCGCACCCGGCTGCACCACCGGCCCGGCGCCCGGGTGCGTTACTCCAACTACGGCGTGGGCCTGCTGGGGCACGTCCTGGCCCGCGCCGCGGGCGGCGACTACGCGGAGCTGCTCGCCGAGCGCGTCCTGGCACCGCTCGGGCTGGCGGACACCGACTGCGACCCGTATCGCCCGCAGGCCGTCGGGCACTGGCGCGGCAGGCCCCGGCCGCCCTGGCTGATCCCCGGACTGCCCGCGGCGGGCGCCCTGCGCTCCAGCGCACGCGACCTGCTCCGCTGCCTGTCGGCCCTGCTCGCGCCGGAACGGGCCGGGCCGCCGAGCCTGCGCGCCGCCCTGGCCGACGTGCAGCGCCCCCGGCTGGCCCTGCCCCGTACGGGCCACCGCCTCTGCCTGGTCTGGAACCTCCGCCCCCGGCAGGGCCGTCCACTGCTCCACCACTGCGGCGGCACCCGGGGGTTCACGGCCTTCGCCGGTTTCCTGCCCGGTTCCGGGATCGCCCTCGCGGCCCTGGCGGACACGGCCCCCACCCCACTGGCACCCTTCATCCAGGCGGCCTACGGGACGCTGTGCGCCCTGGACGGGTCAGCCCCCGGCGACGTGCCGGGTGACCGTGTCGGCGAACTCCCGGGCGGAGGGCGAGAGCGCCGACCACTGGCGGGCGGCCCAGCCGACCTCCAGTGACGGGATGCCGGTGACGGGGATCAGCCGCACCCCGTCACCGGGCTGGCCGACCAGCGCCGGGACCGCGGGGATCAGCGCGTGCCCGAGCCCCAGCCCGGCGAGGAGCAGCGCGGTGTCCCAGTCGGTGGCCCGGGTGGTCGTGGCGCGCGGCGGGAGGCCGTGCGCGTCCAGGTAGTTCTCCACCTGGCGGCCCGAACTGGTCCCGGCCGGCGGGCGGATGAGGCGGGTGCGCGCCAGGTCCTCGGCGCTGAGCTCGGTCTCCTGGGCGAGTGGGTCCTCGGGCCGTACGGCCAGCACCCACTCCAGGCCGACGACCGGCCGCTGCTCGACACCCTGCGCGTCCGCGTCGGGGGTGACGGTCACCCAGGCCAGGTCGACCGAGCCGGTGCGGAGCACGTCGAGACAGCGGCGGCTGGACCGCTCGGTGTGGAACTCCAGGCCCACGTCCGGACAGGCGCGGCTGAAGTCCTTGATGGCCGGGCCCATCAGATTGCGGATGGAGGTGGCGCCGGTGGCGATGACGACCCCGCCGCCCCGGCCGGTGCGCAGCTCCTCCAGCTGCCGGAGCCCTTCGGCGAGCGCGGTGAGCCCGTCGGAGGCGGCCCGCTGGAGAATGCGGCCCGCCGGGGTGGGTACCACCCCGCGTGGCTGACGCTCCATCAAGGGCATGCCGACCTCCTTCTCCAGGCGCCGCACGTGCTGGCTGACCGCGGACTGACTGCAATTCATGTCCCGGGCCACCGCACTGAGGTTGCGCGCCTCGCAGACCGCGACGAACACCTTCAGGTCATCAAGCGTCATGGAATCAGGCTACCCAAGCTTCCTCTTGGAGGGATCGAGTCAACCCTTAGGATTGACTTGACTGCAGACCGGCCGCCATGATCGGTGCGAACGGCGGCAACCTGTCCGCGGCTTCTCCGCACGACCCGTCGGCGCCGAGCATGCGCGGCATCCGCCATGGCGTTGCCGAGGACAGGTGTCGACCGCCCCCTGCCTACGAGTGGACGTCCGCCCGCAGCAGTTCCGCGACCGCCCGCCGTACGGCCGGTGCGCCGTCGCCCCGGAGGTAGAAGTGCCCGCCCGGGAAGGTCCGTACGGGCACCGCGCCCGCCGTGGTGTACTCCCCCCAGGCGCCGAGCGCGCCGCCCCGCGCCAGCTCCTCGTCCTCCCCCGCCAGCACGGCGAACGGTACGGGCAGCGGCGCGTGCCCCGGCCAGGTGTAGTCCTCCAGCACCGTGTAATCCGCGCGCAGGGCGGCGGCGATCATTTCCCTCATGTCGGCGTAGGCGAGCACCTCTTCGGGAATCCCGCCGTGCCGGGCCTGGACCGCGGCGAGCAGTTCGTCGTCGTCCAGCTCCCGCGCGCCGAAGTACCGGCGGGGCACGTGCGGAGCGGAGGCGCTGGACAGGACGAGCTTCCGGGGCAGGGGCCGTCCCGCGTCGCGGAGGGCGCAGGCGAGTTCATAGGCGAGGAGGGCACCGAAGCTGTGGCCGAAGAAGGCGTAGGGGGTGGCGAATTCCTCCCCGGCGAGCAGTTCGGCGACGAGGGTCCTGATATCGGTGACCGGCGCCTCTCCGAGGCGGGGGCCCCTGCCGGGGAGTTGGACGACGCATACGTCCGTCTCCTGGAGCGCCTTGCCCCAGTGGAGGTATTCGGCGGCGGAGCCGCCGGCGTGGGGGAAGAAGTAGATGCGGTGCGGGGCGGTTGGGTTGGGCGTGCGGGTGATCCAGCGTGAGGTCATGGGGTGGATTCTTTCCCCAGGCCCGCCGCAGGCGGCAGACCGGCCCGTACCCGGAAACGTAGGCTCACCCCCGCAGAGCCGCCGGCACGGCCGCCAGCAGCCGTCGCGTATAGGGGTGTTCAGGCCGGTTCCACACCGTGGAGACCGGCCCCCGCTCCACCACCCGCCCCCTCCACAGCACCACCACCGCATCGCACAGATACCGGATCACCCCGAGGTCGTGGGAGACGACGCACAGGCCCATCCCCCGCTCCGCCGTCACCCCCCGCAGCACGTCCAGGATCTGGGCGCGGACCGAGACGTCGAGCGCACTGACCGGCTCGTCCGCGAGGAGGACCGCGGGCTCGGGGGCGAGGGCACGGGCGATCGCTATGCGCTGGCGCTGGCCGCCGGAGAACTGGTGGGGGTAGCGCGCCGCCGCGTCCGGCGGCAGGCCCACCGCGGTGAGGAGTTCCGTCACCCGCCCGGCCGCGGCGGCGGACCGTCGGCCGGACAGGGGTTCGGCGACGATGTCGCGTACCCGCATCCGGGGGTCGAGCGAGCCCGTCGGGTCCTGGAAGACGACCTGGACGCCCGAGCCGTCGGGCGGCGAGACCGTGCCGTCCGTCGGCCGGTCCAGCCCGGCGAGCAGTCGCAGCAGGGTCGTCTTCCCGGACCCCGACTCGCCGACCACGCCGAGCCGTTGACCGGCCCGCAGCTCCAGGCCGACGTCCTCCAGGGCGGTGAAGCGGGCGCGCCGCCGGCCGTAGCGGCGGGTCAGCCCCCGGGCGGTGAGCAGCACCGGTCCGGGCTCCCGTCGCTCCTCCACGACCGGGGACGGCAACGGCACGGGGGCCGTACTTCCCGTACGGGGGTGCCAGCAGGCGACGGTGTCGCCCTCGGGCCGTACGCCGCAGGCGTCGTCCGCGTACGCGCACCGGTCGCGGAAGACGCAGCCGTCCGGCCGCGCGCCGGGGGCGGGCACGGTCCCGGGGATCGTCTTCGGCCGGGAACCGGGCGTCAGGTCGCAGGCCGCGAGGAGGGCCTCGGTGTACGGGTGGGACGGGCGGGACAGCACCCGCTCCACCGGCCCGCTCTCCACGATCCGCCCGCCGTACATCACCAGCACCCGGTGGCACACGGAGGCGACGAGGGCGAGGTCGTGGCTGATGTACAGCACGGCGGTGCCGCGCTCCTCGGACAGGCCGGTGATCAGGTCGACGATGTCCTTCTGCACGGTGACGTCGAGGGCGGTGGTGGGTTCGTCGCAGATCAGCAGGGCGGGGTCGTTGGCGAGGGCGATGCCGAGCACGCCGCGCTGCCGCTGCCCGCCGGAGAGCTGGTGGGGGTACGAGCGGGCGGCGCGGGCGGGGTCGGGGAGCCGCAGCCGGTCCAGGAGTCCGACGGCCGTGGCCCGCGCGGTGCTCCGCGCGGTGCGGGTGCCGTGCAGCCGCAGGGCCTCGGCGATCTGCGGGCCGACCCGCATGACGGGGTTGAGGGCGGTCATCGGCTCCTGGAAGACCATTCCGGTGACCTTGCCGCGGATGGAGGACAGCTCCCGGTCGGAGGCGCCCACCAGGTCGAAGGGGGCGCCGTCGAGGCGGACGCCGCCCCGGGCGCGCAGCCCGTCGTCCAGGAGGCCCAGCAGGGCGAGGGCGGTGAGGGTCTTGCCGGACCCGGACTCCCCGATGACGCCGATCCGTTCGCCGCGCGCGACGGTGAACGACACGTCGCGCACGAGTGGTACGGCTCCGGCGTCCACGCCGAGCCCGGTCACCTCCAGCAGGGGCGCGCCGGTCATCGCACTCCTTCGAGCGTGGGGTCGAAGCGGTCCCGCAGCCCGTCGCCGAAGAGGTTGAGCCCGAGGACGGCGGCGGCGACGGCGAGACCGGGCCACAGGCTCAGCTCGGGCCGGGAGAACAGCAGTTCCTGCGAGTCCAGCAGCATCCGCCCCCACGACGGGGTGGGCGGCGGGGTGCCGAGCCCGAGGTAGGACAGCGCGGCCTCGGCGAGCACGGCGGTGGCGAAGGCGACGGACGTCTGGACGATGACGACGTCCCGGATGTTCGGCAGCACGTGCCGTACGGCGATCCCCGTACGGGTGCGCCGGGCGAGCCGGGCCGCGTCGACGTACTCGGCGGCCATGACGCGCAGGGTGGCCGCCCGGCTCACCCGGGCGAAGCCGGGCGCGGAGGCGATGCCGATGGCCACCATCGCGGTGAGCGTGCTCGTCCCGTAGACGGCGGCCAGCATGATGGCGAGCAGCAGCGCGGGGAAGGCCAGCAGGAAGTCGCCGACCCGCATGATCAGCGTGCCGAGCGCGCCGCCGGACATTCCGGCGGCGATCCCCGCCGGGACCCCGAGGAGCACGGCGGAGCCGACGGCCACCACACCGACGAAGACGGTGGTCCGGGCCCCGGTCATCAGCCTGCTCGCGACGTCCCGGCCGAACTGGTCGGTGCCCAGCGGATGTCCGCCGCCGGGCGCGGCCAGCCGGTGGGCGGCGTCCACGTGCAGCGGGTCGTAGGGCGTCCACACCAGGGAGAGCAGCGCGGCGGCGAGGACGAGGGCGACCAGGACACCGCCGGCGGCCGGCGTGGCGCGGTGCCTCATCAGCGGCTCCGCAGCCGGGGGTCGGCCAGGTGGTGGAGCAGGTCGGTGAGGACGTTCACCACGAGCACCGCCACCACGAGGACGATCACGACGCCCTGCACCAGCAGCAGGTCCCGGTCGGCCACGCCCTGGAGCAGCAGGTCGCCGAGGCCGGGGACGACGAAGACCCGCTCGACGACGACGGCGCCGACCAGCAGGGCGCTGAGCTGGAGCCCGAGCACGGTGAGGACGGGCACGGCCGCGTTGGGCAGGCCGTGCCGCCAGAGGGCGGCGCGGCGCCGTCTGCCCTTGGCGCGGGCCGTGCGCAGGAAGTCCTGGTGCAGGACGGTCAGCACGGCGGACCGTACGTAGCGGGTGAGGACCGCGCCCTGCACGAGCCCCAGGGAGAGCCAGGGCAGCGCGAGGTGGCGTGCCCATTCCACGGGGTCGTCGGCGAGCGGCGTGTAGCCGCCGGCGGGCAGGGCGCCCGCCCGTACCGCGAAGACGTAGACGAGCAGGATGCCCGCGAGGAACGCGGGGACGGCGATGCCCGCCTGGCTGAGCGCGGACAGCAGCGTCCCGGCGGCCCTGCGGTGCCAGGCCGCGGCCAGCACCCCGGCGGGCAGCGCGAGCAGGACGGCCACCAGCATGCCGCCCGCGGCCAGCCAGCAGGTGACACCGAGGCGGTCGGCGATCCGGGGGCCGATGAGGTCGTGGGTGACGTACGAGGTGCCGAAGTCGCCGTGCAGCAGGCCCTGCGCCCAGTCGAGATACTGGGTGGCGAGCGGCCGGTCGGTGCCGAACTCGTGGCGCAGGGCCGCCACGGCGTCCGGGGTGGCGTTGGTGCCGAGGGCGACCTCCGCCGGGTCGCCGGGCAGCACGGCCAGGAACGCGAACACCGCGAAGCTCGCGATCACCACGCTGATCAGCAGTGCGGCGAACTTGCGCAGCAGCAGCCTCACTTCTTCGCCCAGTGCACGCCGGCGAGTTCGAAGCCCTCGCCGACCTGGTTGACGGGCAGGCCGACGAGGCTCTTGTCGGCCACCATCAGATTGGGCATCAGGTAGAGCCAGTCGGCGGCCGCGTCGTCGGAGAGCAGCCGGGCCGCCTCGCGGTAGCGGGCCGCCTCGTCCTCGGGCCTCCCGGCGTCGCCCTCCTTGAGGAGCTTGCCGTACGCGGGGTTGTCGTAGTGGAAGTAGTAGCCGGGATCGGCGAAGGTCCACAGGTCGCGCGGCTCGGCGTGGTCGATGATCGACATGTCGTAGTCGCCCTTGGTGAAGACCTCGGACAGCCAGCGGGCGGGGAACTCCAGCGGCTCGATCCCCACCTTCAGCCCGACCTGGTCGAGCTGGGACTTCACGACCTGGGCGGCGGAGACCGCGTACGGCATGTTGGGCACCCGGAGCCGCACCGTCCGCCCGTCCGCGCCCGCCTCCTTGAGGAGCGCCTTCGCCTTGGCCGGGTCGTACGGGTAGGCGCCGGTGAGGTCCTCGTACCAGGGGTCGGTGGGGGTGGCCATGGTGCCGATGAGCTTGCCGTGGCCGGAACGGGCGGTGGCGAGGAGCGCCTTGTGGTCGACGGCGTACCGGACGGCCTGGCGGACGCGCTTGTCCTTGAACGGCTCGCGGGCGTTGTTCATCGAGAGGACGACCTCGCCGGTGGAGGTGCCCTCGACGGTCTGGAAGCGGTTGGTGTCGGCGAAGCGGGACAGCGACTCGGGCGCCTGGACCGTGCCGAGGACGTCGATGCCGTTGGTGAGCATGGCGTTGTTCATCGCCCCGGCGTCCTTGAAGTACTTCAGGGTCACCTTGCTCAACTGCGGCTTGGTGCCCCAGTAGGAGGAGTTGCGGTCGAGGACGATGTGCTCGCCGCGGCGGCGCTCGGCGAGCTTGAACGGGCCGGTGCCCACCGGGTGGTTGGCGAGGTCGCCCACACCGGTGCGGCTGAACATGGCGCCGACGCGCTCGGTCATGGAGAACAGCCAGCCGTTGCTGGGGCGGCTCAGGGTGACCTTGACAGTGCGGTCGTCGGTCTTCTCCGCCTTGTCGACCACGTCCATCTGGCGGGCGATCTTCAGCTTCCAGTCCTTCTTGACGCGGTTGACGGAGAAGACCACGTCGTCGGCCGTGAAGTCGGCGCCGTTGGTGAACGTCACGCCCCGGCGGAGGCGGAAGGTGTAGGTCAGGCCGTCGGCGGAACGTTCGTAGCGCTCGGCGAGGTGGGGCTGGATCCTGCCCGACTGGTCGAGGCGGACCAGCCCCTCATAGACGCTGCCCAGCATCGCCTGCGGAATGGCGGCCCCGTCGGTCGTGGTGAAGTCCAGGCTCGCCGGTTCGGCGACAAGGCCGACGGAGAGCGTGTCGGCGCTGCCGGAGGCGGACGGACCACCGCCGGAACCGCATCCGGCCAGCACGCCCAGGAGCAGGGCACTGCAGGCCGCGAGGAGGGAAGTGCGCTTCGAGCCGGCCACTGAGCCTCCGCCCGTAAACGTGGGGAATTACCCCAACTCGATTGACCACACGGCATGTTCGATTCATGATCGATGGCCAGCACAGCTTAAACGTCCAACTCCTTTTCAGCGAGCCCGTTTCGAAGAGCCCGTTTCGGCGAGCACGGCTGCCGACAAGCCCTGTTGCCGATGAGTCCCCGTTGCCGGCGAGTCCCGTTGCCGGCGAGTCCCGTTGCCGACAAGCCCTGCTGTCGACGAGTCCCGTCCCCGCGAGTCCGAGTGGAGTCCGCATGCCCGCACCGTCCGCCACCGACGCGTCCCCCGCAGCCCCCGCACTGCTCACCGAGCCCGTCACCGGCCCCAGCGCCTGGCTCGCCCGCGACTTCACCGGGGAGGACGACTGGGTGGTCGTCGTCACGCCGGAGGAGGTGCGCGAGCTCGATGCCGCGGTGGCCGCGCTACGGGACCGCGCGCACGGGCTCGACGGCCTGACGACGGCGGACTTCCCGCTGCCCACCCTGGAGAAGACCCTTGAACAGGCCGTTCAGGAGCTGGAGTTCGGGCGCGGCTTCACCGTGCTGCGCGGGCTGCCGGTGGAGCGGTGGTCGCCGGAGGAGGCCCGGCTGGCGTACTGGGGCATCGCCCTGCACCTGGGCACCCCGGTCTCGCAGAACGCCGCCGGGGAGCTGATCGCCCACGTCAGGGACTACGGCGAGGGCGGGCTCGACAACCCGACGACGCGCGCCTACCGCACCCGCAACGCCCTGCCCTTCCACACCGACAGCTCGGACATCGTGGGGCTGCTGTGCCTGCGCGCGGCCGGGC
This sequence comes from Streptomyces sp. NPDC002537, assembly GCF_053594975.1. Classification (NCBI taxonomy): domain Bacteria; kingdom Bacillati; phylum Actinomycetota; class Actinomycetes; order Kitasatosporales; family Streptomycetaceae; genus Streptomyces; species Streptomyces sp. NPDC002537. The sequence goes on along the minus strand of NZ_JBSFWT010000009.1, from coordinate 42,468 downwards.
AGGGCGGCGGCGTCAGCACCCTGGCCAGCTCCATGACCGTCTACAACCACCTGCTGGCCCACCACCGGGAGCTCATCGGCCTCTTCTACCGGGGCTTCGTCTACGACCGGCGTACGGAAGAGGGCTCGGCGGAGCTGCCGTACTACCGCAATGCCGTGTACGGCTGTTTCGACGGGCAGTTGAGCTGCCGGTTCTATATGACGCACTACATCGAGTCGGCGGTGGCGAGGACCGGCATCCCGCTGAGCGGCATCGAGCGGCACGCCCTGCGGCTGTTCCAGGACATCGCCGCGCTGGACGAGCACCGGGTGGAGATGACCCTGCGGCCGGGCGATCTCCAGCTCCTCAACAACAATGTGGTCGTCCACGGCAGGTCCGCCTACCAGGACGACCCGGGCCGCCGCCGCGATCTGCTGCGCCTGTGGCTCAACACCCGCTACGCACGCCGGATCCCGGACGACTTCGCCCGCTTCCGCCACGGAATGCCGCGGACGCGGCGCTGAGCGGCGCCCCCTACGGCTCGTCCCTATGACTCGTCCCTATGGCTCAGCTCTATGGCTCAGCTCTATGGCTCAGCTCTATGGCTCAGGGGCCGCCCTCGCGGGATCAGCCCTTCGCCACGGACCCCGTGGCCGCGCCGGCCCGTCCGTCAGGGTCGGGGGAGGTCGCCGACGCGCCGAGGGCGATGGCGGTGACGACGAATCCTTCGTCGGCCAGCCAGCGGCCGGTGAAGCCGTCCAGCCGACGGCCCTCGACGACCGGGCCGGGCACCAGCAGCCGGGCGGAGAAGGTGCCCGCCTCGGGCTCGAACTCCAGCTCCGCCTCGGAAAAATCCAGCTCCTCGCGGGTGAGCGGGTACCAGGTCTTGAAGACGCTCTCCTTGGCGCTGAACAGCATCCGGTCCCAGGCGACATCGGGCCTGCGGGCGGTCAGCCCGGCCAGCCGGGTGCGCTCGGCGGGCAGGGATATCGTGCCCAGGACGCCTTCGGGCAGAGGGGCGTTCGGCTCGGCGTCGATGCCGATCGACACGGCGTCCGCCGCCCGCGCCACGACGGCGGCGCGATAGCCGTCGCAGTGCGTCATGCTGCCGACGACCCCGGACGGCCAGCCCGGTGCGCCGCGCCGGTTGGGCAACAGGGCCACGGGCCCGTGCCCCAGCCGCCCGAGCGCCTTGCGCGCACAGACCCGCACGGTCGCGAACTCGCCCTTCCGCTTGGGCACGGCGCGCGCCACATGGGCCGCCTCCTCGGGGAGGAGCAGGCCCGACACATCGGCCGGGAGCGGACCGAAATTCTCCTCCGAGACCGTGCCCGCGGGCAGGATGCGCTCGATCACCGTGCTGTTCCTCGCTGTTCCTCGTCGGGCCGGGGCAGGATCTGCCGCAGGGGCTCGCGCGGCGGCCGGGGCTTCCACTCGCGCGGATAGCCGACCGAGACCTCCTCGAAGCGGACCCCGTCGTACCAGGTGACGCGCGGGATGTGCAGATGGCCGTAGACCATGGCGGCGGCGCGGAACCGCACGTGCCAGTCGGCCGTCAGCGCGGTGCCGCACCACTGGGCGAAGTCGGGGTACCGCAGGATGTCGGTGGGCTGCCGCACCAGCGGGTAGTGGTTGACGAGCACGGTGCGCAGGGCGGGATCGACCGCCGCCAGCCTGCGCTCGGTGTACTCCACCCGGGCCCGGCACCAGTCGTCGCGCCCCGGGTACGGATCCGGGTGCAGGAAGTGCTCGTCGGCGCAGACGATGCCCGCCTCGTAGGCACGGCGCAGCGACTCCTCCTTGGTGCCGGCGCCGGGCACGCGGAAGCTGTAGTCGTAGCCGACGAAGAGGGGGGCCACGGCCACCGGGCCGCCGTCGCCGCGCCAGACCGGGTACGGGTCCTCGGGGGTGTCGATGCCGAGGCCGCGGCACAGCTCCACGAGGTGCAGATAGCGCTTCTCGCCGCGCAGGTCGACGGGGTCCTTGGGGTGGGTCCACAACTCGTGGTTGCCGGGCGCCCAGATCACCTTGGCGAAGCGCTCGCCGAGCAGCCCGAGGGCCCATGCGATGTCGGCGTACTTCTCTCCGACGTCCCCGGCGACGATCAGCCAGTCGTCCTCGGACGTCGGACGCAGCCGCTCGACGAGCGCGCGGTTCTCCGCGTGGACGACGTGCAGATCGCTGACAGCGAGCAGTTTTCCTGTGGTCACCGTTGTCCCTCCCCGGCCTCGAAACTAATCGATCAACCGTCCGGAAGAAAGGCTTCACGGTGGTTTCCACCCCTGTGGGTCACTCCGCGGGCAGCAGCCCCAGCCGTATCGCGCGGGTGACCGCGGCCGTGCGGTCGGAGACCTCCAGCTTGCCGAAGGCGCGCAGGAGATGGGTCTTGACGGTGCTCTCCCCGATGAACAGCTCGCGCCCGATCTCGGCGTTGGTGCGCCCCCGGGCCACGAGCCGCAGCACCTCCAGCTCCCGCTGCGAGAGCTGCGGCCGTTCCGGAGCGCCGCCCCGCAGCCGGGTCACCAGCGCGGCCGTCACCGAGGGGGCCAGCACCGTCTCGCCGCGGGCGGCCGCGCGGACCGCGTCGGCGAGGTCGCCGCTGGAGGAGTCCTTCAGCAGGTACCCGGCGGCCCCGGCCTCGACCGCGCGCAGGATGTCCCGGTCGGTGTCGTACGTGGTCAGGACGACGACGCGGGTGCGGGGGTGCGCGGCGACGATCCGGCGGGTGGCGTCGACGCCGTCGCCGCCCGGCATCCGCAGGTCCATCAGCACGATGTCCGGGTCCAACTGCGCGCACAGGGCGACGCCCTGCGGGCCGGAGGCGGCGTCGCCGACCACTTCCAGACCGGGCTGCGCGTCGAGCATGCCGCGCAGGCCCTGGCGGACGACGGGATGGTCGTCGACGAGCAGAATCCGGATCATCGGGTGGTCTCCTGGGATGGCGCGGTGCCGGTCTCTTGGAACAATGTGGTGCCGGTCTCCCGGGCGGTCTCCCGGCTGGTCTGCCGGGCGATCTCCCGGCTGGTCTCCCGGAGCGGCGCGGGTCCAGCCTCCCCAACAGCAGGGTCCACGGGATCCGCGGCCAGCCGTACGGTCAGTCGCGTGCCCCGGCCGGGCGCACTGGTCAGCGTCATCGTGCCGCCGGTCCCGGTGACCCGGGCGCGCATGCCGGGCAGCCCGTAGCCGTTCGTCCGCTCGTCCGGCGCGAAGCCGCGCCCGTCGTCCTCGACGGTCAGCTCCAGTCCCCGCGCGGTGTGGGCGAGGGCGATGCCGACGCGGGTGGCGGCCGCGTGCTTGCGCACATTGGCCAGCGCCTCCTGCACCGCGCGCAGGGCCACCACCTCCAGGGCGGGCGGGAGTTCACGGGGTGCCCCGTCGACCGTGACGTCCACGGCGATCCCGAGCTCCTCGGCGAGCCGCTCGCCCAGGCGCCGTACGGCCTCGTCGAGGGAGTCGTCGTCGAGTTGGGCGGGGGTCAGCGAGGAGACCAGGGAGCGGGACTCGGCGAGGTTCTCCCGGGCGGTGCGCTGCATGAGGGCGACATAGCGGCGGGCCTGTTCGGGGTTCCGCTCCAACTCGCCCTCCAGGGCCTGGCTGAGCATGACCAGGCTGGTGAAGCCCTGCGCCAGGGTGTCGTGGATCTCCCGGGCGAGCCGCTCGCGCTCCAGCAGCGCGCCGTGGGCGACCGACAGCCGGGCGGCCTCCTCGCGGCTCTCGTCCAACTGCCGGATCAGCTCGGCACGCTCCTGGCTCTGGTCGACGATGCTCTCCACCCAGCCGCCGACGGCCAGCGTGGAGCCCGTCACCACCAGCGTGATCAGCACCATGCGCACCAGGTGCCCCGGCTGGCCCCACCACACGGCCGTCCAGCCCGCGAGCGGGGCGAGGTTGTAGACCAGCAGGGCGGCGACGGCCCGCCGCCGGGACAGCAGGATGTACGCCAGCGGCGCCAGGGCCACCATGAGGACGGACACCTCCTGCGCGAGGACCGCGGCCGGCGCGTAGAGCGCGGCCATCCCGGCGCAGAAGGCGAGCGACCGCGGGGAGTCCTCCGGGTCCAAGTGGAGCGCCGGGCGGCCGAGAACCACGTACAGCGGCACGGACAGCAGCAGCCAGCCCGCCACCGGCCACGACCAGACGCCGGGCCATCCGGAGGTGGCGACGAACGTCTCCGCGATCAACAGGGCGATACCGAAGTGGACGTCCCAGAGGCGGGGGTTGCGCTGCCAGGCGTGGACGGCGCCGGGGCCACGGCAGGGCGCCGTCCCGGCATCACCGGAGGGCGCACCGTCGGAAGACACATCGCCGGAAGGCGCATCACCGGAGGCCACATCGCCGGAGGGCACGCTCACCCCTCGTTCCGGCTCCGCCAGCGGAACGTCGTCAGACACAGCACCAATCCCCCTACGCACCACACACCCAGCACCAGGGCGATCTTTCCGGGCTCCCATTCTCCGGCCTGCTCCAGCACCTTCGCGCGGTCGGGGAGGAAGACCGCACGGAAACCCTGGCACATCCACTTGAGCGGAAAGACGGCGCCCACCCGCTCCATCCAGCCGGACATCCCGGTGAGCGGGATGTAGACCCCGGACACGAACTGCAGCAGGAGGAACGGCAGTGCCACGACCGCCGACGCGCTCTTCCCGTCGCGCGGCACGCTGCTCATCGCGATGCCCAGCAGCGAGCAGGCGACGATGCCGAGCAGCAGCACCCAGCCGAACATCAGCCACTTCCCCGGCGCGGTGGGCAGACGCAGGTCGAAGAAGGCCGCCCCGATCGCGAGCAGCAGTACCGTCTCCGCGACGCCCGTCACCAGAACGAGCCACAGCTTGCCGAGGAAGTACGCGCTCCTCGGCATCGGCAGCCCGCGCAGCCTCCGCAGGGTCCCGTCGTCCCGCTCCCCGGCGATGCCGATCGCGAGCGACTGGAAGCTCGTCGACATCAGACCGGCGCCGAGCATCGCGGCCACGTACAGCTGCGCGACGGTGGTGCCCGCGTTCTCGACCCTGTCGTGGAAGATCGACGCGAACATCACCATCATCATGACCGGCAGGGCGAAGGTGAACAGCACGGCGTCCCTGGCCCGGAAGAAGCTCCTGATCTCCAGCCCGCCCCGGAGCAGCCCCAGCCTGAAGGCGCCGGGTGACGTACGGGTGATGGCCACGGCACTCATACGGCTGCCTCCTGCTGTTCCTTGATGAGACCCAGATAGACGTCCTCCAGCGAGGGACGGCCGACCGTGAGTTCCGGGACCTCCCCGCCGAAGCGGGTCGCCAGTTGGGCGACGACCGCGGTGGGCGAGTCCGTGCGCACGCTGCGCGGACCGTCCGGGCCCTGCCAGGTGACGACGGCCCCCGCGGTGGCCCGCCCGCCGAGCGAGGCGGGGTCGCCCTCCGCGACGACCTTCCCCTTGACGACCACGGCGAGCCGTCCCGCCAGGGCCTCGACCTCGTCCAGGTAGTGCGAGGTCAGCACGATCGTCGTGCCGTCGTCGGCGAGCGACCGGATCAGCCCCCAGAACTGCCGCCGGGCGGCCGGGTCAAAGCCGGTGGTCGGCTCGTCGAGGAACAGCAGCTCGGGCCGTCCGACGACCCCGACCGCCACGTCCACCCGGCGCCGTTGCCCGCCCGACAGCGCGCTCACCCGCGCGTCACGGCGCTCGGTGAGCCCGACGAGGCCGATGACCTCGTCGGGGTCGCGCGGAGCGGGGAAGTAGCGGGCGTAGTGCCGTAGCGTCTCCGCGACGGTCAATTCGCCCGTCGCGCCCTCCCGTTGCGCCACGATCCCGATCCGCGCCCGCCATTCCCGCCCGGCCCGCCCCGGATCCTCCCCCAGCACCGCGACCGCACCCCCGTCGCGCTCGCGGTGCCCCTCCAGGATCTCGACCGTCGTGCTCTTCCCCGCCCCGTTGGGGCCGAGGATCCCGAAGATCTCCCCCCGCCGGATCTCCAGGTCGAGCCCGTCGACCGCGGGCCTCCCCCGGTACGCCTTCCGCAGACCGCGCACCCGAACTGCTGTGTCCTCCATGCCTCAAGCCTCGCGGCCGGGCGGGTGCGACGGTACGTCCGAGCGGACAGTCCGCTGTCCACCAGTCGGTGGACACTCAGGGGCTGACGACCCGGTCGCGATGCGCCTGCCACGCCCCGGCGGCGCACCGCGCGGAGTCCGTGGTGAGGGATTCCCCCGACCCGGTGGCGAAAGCACGGGCGTCGAGCGCCTCCGCGACCGCGAGCGCGGCGTGTGCGGCGGCTTCACCGCCACCGTGGATGAAGAGGCCGACTCCGGTGACCGGCAGGGCGGCCGGGCGCCGGTTCCCGCCCACCGGACCGTGGGCGGGAACCGGCGGGCGGTCAGCGGTCGATCGTGGGGCAGAAGCTGCCGTTGGCCGGGTTCGCCAGGCCCAGGATGATGTCGATCGCGTTCCCGCAGACGGTGGGCCTCAGCTTGAGCGGGATTTGGATGATGTCGCCGGTGAGGATGCCCGGCTCGCCCACGGCGACGGTGTGGGGACCCCCGGCGACAGCGGTCCCCGCGCAGCCGAGGCCGCCGGCCACGGCGAGCGCGGTGGCGACAGAGACTCTTCGCATACGCATGCTTTCTCCAGACGATGTCAGGACGTCGACGCGCACGATTACCGCACCAAAGATGAACAAACGCCTTGCATTAGCCGAAACATGGGCACGCCGGACATACGATTCACTCCGCGCCGGAGGGACCCAGGGGAGCCCTGGAGGAGGCCGACGATCAGACGCGGCACTCCGGGTGGCCCCAGCCACGCTCCAGCTTGGTGATGTCGGCGCCCGCCGCGTAAGGGGTCCCGCAGGGGCAGCGGCCCGCGAACTTGGCCTTGATCGTGCGAGCGGCACCGCCGCTCTTCGGCTTCGGGGCGGCGGCCTTCTTACGGGCGGGGGCGGTGCGGGACGGGGCCGGTACGGGCATCGGGGAGCCCAGGTGGGTGCCCGCGGGCTCCTGGGAGGCGGCCGCGTCGCTCGCCGCCTGGTCGGCGATCGCGTTGAGGTGGTCACCGTCCTCGCGGTGCGCCGGGACGTAGCGGAACTCCACGTCGTGGTCTGCCAGCAACCGGTCGATGCTCTCGACGAGTTCGCGGTTGGCGACCGGCTTGCCGCCCGCCGTCTTCCAGCCGTTGCGCTTCCAGCCGGGCAGCCACTGGGTCACGGCCTTCATCGCGTACTGGGAGTCCATGCGGACCTGCACGGGCGTCCCGGCCGGAACATCCTCCAGGAGGGATTCGAGGGCGGTCAGCTCCGCCACGTTGTTGGTGGCCTTGCCCAGCGGGCCCGCCGCCCAGCGCTCGGGGCGCCCCTCGGAATCGGCGACGACCCAGGCCCACGCGGCCGGGCCCGGGTTCCCCTTCGACGCTCCGTCGCAGGCGGCAATGATGCGGTCAGACATCCCCCGATCATGCCAGTGCCACGGCGGGGCGGGCGACATCGCGCCGGGGCCGCCGCCCGCCACCCGGGGCCGCCACCCGCTACGCACCCAGCAATTGCCGCGCGACGAAGAACGTCACCACCCCGATCGCCGCCACCGCCAGGAAGTTCTTGACGAGACGGCCCGCGATCAGGGTGACCACACCGCCGATCAGGGTGGGGACCGCCCACCCGTCTCCCCCGCCCTCGTAGACCGGGGCGACGACCTCGGGGAAGACGAGCGCGGCGAGCACCGCCGCCGGGACGTAGTTCAGGGCCGTCTTCACGGGGCCGGGAAGTTCACGGTCCCGGAAGAGGACGACGGGGAGGTAGCGCGTGGCGAAGGCGCATGCGGCCATGCCGATGACGAGCAGGGTCAGGAACATCGGGGCGCCTCCGCCGGCTTCGTCCGCTTCTTCTCCCACGCCTCGCAGCCCGCACCGATCGCCGCGCCGCCGAGAACCGCGACGACCAGCCCCAGGTTGTACGGGAGCGGGCGCGCGGCCAGGGCCAGCGCCCCGGCGCCCAGGACCGCCGTCCACACCTTCCAGTTGACCATCGCGCCCGCCATCATGGCGATGAAGATCGCCGTCATGGGGAATTCGAGGCCCTGGTGTGCGATGTCCGGCACGGCGGAGCCGAGGATCATGCCCAGGACGAGGGAGGTGATCCAGTTGCCGAACATGGCCGTGGAGGCGCCGAGGAAGTACCACTGCCGGTCCCGGATGCCGGTCGGCGTCCTGAACCTGTCCACCACGACGAAGAAGACGGCGTCGACGAGCCCGAAGGCCAGCAGGGCGCGCCAGCGCTGCGGGAGGTCCCGCAGGTGCGGCCGGAGCATGATCGCGTAGATCGTCATCCGCAGGCTCAGGACGAGCGTGGTCAGCAGGATGACCGGCCAGCCCACCCCGTCGCGGAGCAGTTGCTGACCGGCCAGCATCGCGGTGCCGGAGTTGACGGCGGCGGCCATGGCGACGGTGCCCGCCCAGCCGATGCCCCCGGCGATCCCGGCCGCCCCGGCGATGATGCCCATGGGGAACGCGCCGATCATGAACGGCGTCATGGCACGGGCTCCCGCCCAGAACTCGGACCGGTGGGAATCCCCCTCGCCCGACTTGTCCGGTGCGCCGACGAGGCCCTCGTCGGCCACGCCGGGCTCTTCGGTCCTGCCGCACGCAGGCTCGTTCAACGCGTCCCCCTCCCTCTACACGGCCCACAGGCCGCGACACCGGTAACGCTATGCGTCTGCACGTCCGTTGACGTCGAGCAGCCGGACCCGGACATACGGCGGGAATCCCTCGTCCACGCCGCCGACCCTGCGGGCGAATTCCGCGATACCGGCCAGCTGCCGCTCCCCCAGGCCGTAGTCGAGCGCCTCGGTGAAATACCGCTTCAGTGTCTTCTCGTCGAAGTGCCCGGCATTTGCCGCCTGTTCGCAGACTTCGTCCACTTCGGCGAGCGCGACGTCCCGCGCGGCAAGCAATGCCCGATGCACGCGGTGGACGGTGGCGGGCTCCTCCGCCAGGAATTCACGGCGGGCCGCGAACACCGCGAAGACGAAGGGGAGTCCGGTCCATTCCCGCCAGAGATGCCCCAGGTCGTACACCCGCAGCCCTTTTCGGGGCGCCTCCACCAGGGACGCCCGGAGCGCGGGATCACCGATGACGACAGCGGCGGACGCCCGGGACAGCATGGCCCCCAGATCGGGAGGACTGACAAAGTATTCCGGCGCGACGCCGTACCGCGCGGACAACAGCAACCGTGCGAGCCGCACCGACGTACGGCTGGTGTCGCAGAGCGCGACGGGCACGCCGTCCAGCTCCTCCAGCGGCACCTCGCTGACGATCAGACACGACATGACCGGCCCGTCACTGCCTATACCGATGCCCGGCAGGGCGACCAACTCTTCGGCGTTCCGGAGGAATTCGACGAGGCTGACGGGCCCCATGTCCAGGTCACCCGCGACGAGCGCGGTGTTCAACCGGTCCGGGGTGCCCGGCAGCAGATCCAGATCCCGCAGGCCGCCGGTCCTGCCCAGCCCCCAGGAAAGGGGCAGACAATTCAGAAACTCGATATGCCCGACCCGCGGGCGCCGGAGCGGCTTCTCCTCACCCACGCATTCCTCGGCGGGCGACTGCGTCATCTTGCGGTTCACACGTCGCGACCGTACACCGAGGTCATCGGCGTCATCATCACGGGGCACCGCTCGGCTCGACGACAGGGCATACGGCAGCCCCCGGTGCTTCCCGTCGTCCCTGAGTCTCAGTCGTCGCCGACGGCCCAGTTCCCGACAGGCGCTCTTCCGGGGGCCTGGCCAGTTTGCCGAGATGGGGGTCACTCGGGCCGACGAACGTCTCCGCCGACGGTGCGGCTCTCACCGGTTGTCTGGTGTATTGGCCAGTTTCCTCCTTATTCGCCCGGAGTCAAGGGCTCGGCGAAACCGACCTGTCCCGGCTCCCCCACCACCACCCACACACGAAAAAGCCCAGGTCACCGACGTGGGTGACCTGGGCTCCAGATGAGCCGAGGCTCAGTCGTCGCAGCGCTCGGTGACGACGAACTTCGTCCCCGCGAACGCCGCTCCGACACCCGTCTCGGCCCACTTGACGAGCAGGTCCGGCTCCCGTTCGGCCTGATCCAACAGATCGGCGATCTCGTCAGCGCTCGGTGACGTGGACAACACGCAGCGAAGTACCGCACTGCCTGTCGCGCTGCCGCATTCCTCGTACTCCTCATCGGGATCGTCGGGTTGCCAGCGACCGATCTCGATATCCCAGGAACCGGCGCTGTCATCGCCGAGCTCCGGCGCACGGACCGACAGGTAATAACCGTCCGAACCGTACGGCTCGGCGAAGATCTCAAGGTCGTGATGTTCCAGCACAGCCGACTCGCCAGAGCACCGGGAGTAGGCAGTGGCCAACACCCGCAGGTCCGCGACGGCTTTCTCACGCCTCTCGGCGGTGATCCCCTCTTCGAGACGATCCAACCGCTCACGGACCTCGCGACTCAGCGCGGCCATTCCGCCCTCATACGTCACGAATGGACGGCCGAAGTCCCAGTGACGCCGCCCCTCTGTCTCAGGGAGAGGAGTTCCCTCCGAGTACTCGGCGAGCGCCTCGGACAGATCTCGCGCTTCCGTTTCCAGTTCCGCGTTGATCGCGATCCTGACCGGCTCAGGCACCGTCGACAGGGCATCGTCCAATTCAGCCAGCGCCTGGTGGAGCTGCAGACAGACGTACTCGTACCACAAACTGTGCGCACCGCTCAGAAGCTCGGCGCGCGCAGCCCGCTCGGCCAGCGCCACAAGATGCTTGCCCGGATAGCTGGCCACGCGGCGATCACGAAGATCATGGACGCTCAGGGGGACGGTGGCGAGGGCGGAGATCCGGTTGAGCGCGTCGATGATCGGTACCGCGAGAACGGGGTCACCGAGGCTCGTCACAGTTGACGACACGGCCCCGCCCGATCCCTGGTAGGTCGCCAGGATCTGCGTTTTCCCGCGGTTCGCGTGCTGAGAGTAAATAGTCACGAAAAGCGCCTTTCGACCACTGGCCGACGACGGCCCGATGGTCACGGAAGAATACGGAAAGAGGCGGTGGCGAGGGCGCTTTCCGACGCTCCATGCCTCGAAGTGATCGGCGGTGGCTCAGGTCCTGTCCCGAGCTCCGTGCCTACCCGAACCATAGGTGTACACATGGCCCGCGACAACCTCATTCCCCAACCCTCTTGAAACAGGCGGCTACTGACAGAACGCCCGCTTCGGGTGTCACAGACTCAGGTGTGCCCCGCAAAGGGATTCTCCCGGGTGTCGAGGACGGGTACCGACAGGCGCTCGCCGAGACCTCCGGTACGCCACTGCCCGACATCGGCACGCGCCGTCGCCGACGCTCGCCCACCTTGCCGGGCAGGCGACCGATGCGGCTGCAAATCAGGATAGGCACGCAACGGCCACACACGAGGGCGCGAAGATCATCGAGTTCCGCCCGCACCGAGTCCCTGCATAAGAAAAAGCCCAGGTCACGAACTACATGACCTGGGCTTCCACTGAGCCGCCTTCGGGATTCGAACCCGAGACCTACGCATTACGAGTGCGTTGCTCTGGCCAACTGAGCTAAGGCGGCAAGCTGCCGGATTGCCGGATCGGCATCAGCAGCGCGGCCAAGTCTACACAGTTTCCGAGGGTGCTCCGTACGCGATGGGATGCGCAGGTCAGGAGCACTTCTGGGAGGCCGGGGGCGGGGTGGCGGTGAGGAGGTAGTTGTTGATCGCGGTGTCGATGCAGGCGCTGCCCCGGGTGTAGGCCGTGTGCCCGTCGCCGTCGTAGGTGAGGAGGCGGCCGGAGTCGAGCTGGGAGGCCAGGGAGCGGGCCCACGGGTAGGGCGTGGCGGGGTCGCGGGTGGTGCCGACGACGAGGATGGGGGCGGCGCCCCGGGCCGGGATGCGGTGGGGGCGGCCGGCGGCCGGGACGTGCCAATAAGCGCAGGTCAGAGCGGACCAGGCGAGGGTCGGGCCGAAGACGGGGGACGCCTTCCGGAAGTCGGGGAGGGCCTCGCGGACGTCGTCGGGGCCACGGAAGGCCGGGGGCAGGTCGAGGCAGTTCACGGCGGCGTTGGCGTACATGAGGTTGGAGTACGCGCCGTTGCCGTCCCGCTCGTAGTAGGCGTCCGAGAGCCGGAGCAGGAGGCTGCCGTCACCGCGCTGCGCGTCGCTCAGGGCCTTGCGGAGGAGACCCCAGGCGGCCTCGTCGTACATGGCGGAGATCACACCGGTCGTGGCGAGACTCTCGGTGAGCTTGCGCGTCCGGCCGGCCGGGACGGGGTGGGTGTGGAGCTGCTTGAAGAGGGCGCTGATGCGGTCGCCCGCCGCGGTGGTGCTCGCGCCGGGACCGAGGGGGCAGTCCTTGCGCTTGGCGCAGTCCTGGGTGAAGGAGGCGAAGGCGGTCTGGAAGCCGGCCGTCTGGTCGCGGTTGACCTGCTCCGCGTCGAGGGAGGGGTCGAGGGCCCCGTCGAGCACCAGGCGACCGACGCGGGACGGGAAGAGCCCGGCGTAGGTGGCGCCGAGGAAGGTGCCGTACGAGGCGCCGACGTACGCCAGCTTGTCGTCACCCAGGACCGCGCGCAGGACGTCCATGTCGCGGGCGGCGTCGACGGTCGAGACGTGCTCCAGGAGCCTGCCGGAGCGGGCGGCGCAGCCGTCGGCGAACTTCCGGTACGCGTCGACCAGGTCGTCGACCTCGGCCTCGGTACCGGGCGCCTGGTCGACCTGGGTGTAGGCGTCCATCTCGGCGTTGGTGAGACAGGTGACGGGGTCGCTGCCGGCCACCCCGCGCGGGTCCATGGCGACCATGTCGTACCGGGCGCGGACGGCGGCGGGGTAGCCGACACCCGCGTACTGCTGGAGGTAGCCGATCGCCGAGCCGCCCGGACCACCGGGGTTGACCATCAGGGAGCCGAGGTGCCGGCCGGACCCCGGCGCCTTCTTCCGGGAGACGGCGAGCTTGATGTCGCCGCCTTCCCGGGGGCGGTCGTAGTCCAGGGGCACGGTCAGGGTGGCGCACTCGAAGCCGGCGGCGGCACACGGGCGCCAGCTCAGCTTCTGGTCGTAGTAGCGGCGGAGGGCCATGGGCAGCCCGACCGGCAGGGGGGCCAGCGGGCTCGCGAGACCCATGCGGGAGCGGACGCGGTCGAGCGCGCCCACGACCGGCACGTCGCCCGCCGAACGGCCGCCGGACCGCCACGTCGTCGGGCCGTCGCCCAGGCCGGACGGTCTCCCCGTCGCGGACGCGCTCGGCGCCGAACCCTCCAGGGCACAGCCGGAGATCAGCAGTGCCGCGGTCGCGATGACGGCGCCGGAGGTGCGGAGCAGACGGCTGGTGTCCATCGGCTGGTCCCTTGAACGGGGTGGACGGGCATGGAAAGTACGCGCAGCGGGCATCACTGATGGTTACGACACATCACGGCGCCCGCACGGAGCGTATCCATATGGGTGCGCGGCATGGCCAGTCGCGGGGCCTACTTGGCCTCGTATGAGTGAGATCGCGTAACCGTCGGCGCCTGCGCGCGTACGCGTTCTGCGCGCGCACGTGCGGGACCGGCCCCGGCGCCGCCGGGGCGCGTGGTGGTCAGCCCGCCCGCAGGGCCATCGTCATCGCCTCGACGGCGAGCAGCGGGGCCACGTTCCGGTCGAGGGCGCGGCGGCACTCGATGATGGCCTCGATGCGGCGCAGGGTCCGCTCCGGCCCCGACGCGGAGGCGATGCGCTGGAGGGCGTCCCTGACATCGGTGTTGGCGAGCTCCACCCGCGAGCCGAGCTGCATCGCGAGAACGTCGCGGTAGAAACCGGTGAGGTCGACGAGGGCGAGGTCGAGGCTGTCGCGCTGGGTGCGCGTGCTGCGGCGCTTCTGCCGGTCCTGGAGCTCCTTCATGGCCCCCGCCGTGCCGCGCGGGAGCCTGCTGCCGGTGCCCGCGGCCGCGCCGAGGGCGGCGCGCAGCTCCTCGGTCTCCTTCGTGTCGACCTCCTCGGCGACCTGCTTGGCGTCCTCGGCGGCCGCGTCGACGAGCTCCTGGGCGGCCTTGAGGCAGCCGCCGACGTCGTCGACGCGGAGCGGGAGCTTGAGGACGGCGGCGCGGCGGGCACGGGCGCGCTCGTCGGTGGCGAGGCGGCGGGCCCTGTCGATGTGGCCCTGGGTGGCGCGGGCCGACTGCGCGGCGACCTCCGGCTCGATGCCGTCGCGGCGGACGAGGAGGTCCGCGACGGCGGGGACGGGCGGCGTGCGCAGGGTGAGGAGACGGCAGCGGGAGCGGATCGTCGGGAGCACGTCCTCCAAAGAGGGCGTGCAGAGCAGCCACACGGTGCGGGGTGCGGGCTCCTCGACGGCCTTGAGCAGGACGTTGCCCGCGCCCTCGGTCAGGCGGTCCGCGTCCTCCAGGACGATCACCTGCCAGCGGCCTCCGGCGGGCGACAGCTGGGCCCGGCGCACGAGGTCGCGGGTTTCCTTGACGCCGATGGAGAGCTGGTCGGTGCGGACGATCTCCACGTCCGCGTGGGTGCCCACAAGGGTGGTGTGGCAGCCGTCGCAGAACCCGCAGCCGGGGGCTCCGCCGAGGGCGCGGTCCGGGCTGACGCACTGGAGGGCGGCGGCGAACGCGCGGGCCGCGGTGGCGCGTCCGGAGCCGGGGGGGCCGGTGAACAGCCACGCGTGCGTCATGGACGATCCGCCGGCGGCCACGGAACCGGGGGCCGCGCCCGCGGCCGTGACCAGGGCGTCGGCGTCGCGCGCGGCGGCGGAGAGCTGCTCCGTCACCCGGTCCTGGCCGACCAGGTCGTCCCACACCGCCATGGCTGTCCTCCGCGTCCTGGTTCTGCTGCGGGTTCCATTGTGGGACACGGCACTGACAGCGACGGCCACCACCGGTTCCGGGGTGGGCGGACGGGCCCGCCCCCACGCCCCGCCCCCGGCCGCGGGTCAGCTACGGCCGCGGCGGCGGTCCTCGCGGTCGTCCCGCGGGCCGAGCAGTTCGTCCGCCAGCGTCGGCTCGTCACCGGACGGCTCCTCCGCCCAGCCGGGCCGACGGCGCGGGCGGCGGTCACCGGACCGTTCGTCGCTCACGTGCGGCAGTTCGCGCGTACGGTCATCGTCCGCGTCGCCCTCCGCCGGCTCCTCCGGGCGGAACAGCCAGTTCGGCACCCGGTCCGCCGGGTCCTCCGGACGTACGGGCGGCAGCACCGCGGTCTCGTCCTCGGCGTCGGCCGGACCGGAGGCGGCCTTACCGGAAGCGGCCTTACCGGAAGCGGTCGGACGGGAAGGGGCCTTACCGGGAGAAGCCTTACCGGAAGCGGTCGGCTGCGGGAGCACCGCCGTCTCCTCGGACTCGGACGCGGCGGCCTTCTTCGGGTCCATGCCCCAGGTGACGCGCTGCGGCTCGGGACGGGCGACAGGCGTCGCGGGCCGTACGGGCGGAAGCACCTCGGTCTCGTCGGACGCGCCTGCCGGGCCGGAGGCGGCTGAGTCGGAAGCGGTCGAGCCGGAAGCGGTCGAACCGGTGACGGCCGGGCCAGAGGCAGTCGGACCGGAGGCGGTCCGGCCAGTGACAGTCCGGTCAGTGACAGTCGGCTGCGGAAGCACCGCAGTCTCCTCGGACGCGCCCGCCGGTTCCGTACTACGCGGGGCGACGCGCGGCCGCTCTACCGTAGGGGTCTCGTCGGGGACGCGCGGGTCGGGCCGTCCGAGGACCGGCCTCCGCACCGTCTGCGTACGGTCGGAAGCACCCGCCCCGGAACGGGCCGCACCGGCTCGACCGCGCCCGCCGGAACCACTCTCCCCGGCAGCACGCGCGTCGGCGCCGCTCGCACCAGAAGCACTCGCGTCAGAAGCACTCGCGTCAGCACCGCGCGTACCGGAACCGCCCGCACCGGAACCGCGCGCACCGGCATCGTCGGCCGTCCGCGGCAGCGGCGTCTGCACCGTCTGCGTCTCCTCCGCGCCCTGCGGACGGGAAGTCGCGTCCCGCGGAGCCGTCTTGCCGAGCGAAGGCCGCTCGACCGTCGGCGCTTCGTCGGCGGCGGCCTGAGCCGTCGGAGCGGCAGCAGCCGGAGCGGCCGGAGCAACTGGAGCGGCCACGGCAGAAGCCGCCGCGGCGGCCGCCTCCGCCTCGATCCGTGCCTGTTCCGCCCTCAGCAGCGCCTCTTCCGCCCGGCGCTGCTTCTCCAGGCGGCGCTCCTCCGCCTCCGCGCGCAGCCGGGCCTCTTCCGCGGCCTGCTTGCGGAGCCGTTCCTGTTCGGCGGCGTGGGCGCGCTCCTCCGCCTCGCGGCGCTTGCGCTCCTCCTCCGCCAGACGGCGGGCCTCCTCGGCGCGCTGGCGGGCCTCCTCGGCGAGCCGGGCCTCTTCCCGCAGGCGGGCCTCCTCGGCTTCGCGCCGCTTCCGCTCCTCTTCCTCCGCCCGCAGCTTGGCGAGACGCTCCTGGCGCTCGTGCTCCAGGCGCTCCTCCTCCGCCTTGCGCGCGGCCTCTTCCTCCGCCTTGCGCCGGGCTTCCTCCTCGGCCGCCTTGCGGGCCTGCTCCCGGGCCTCGATCTCGTTGGCGGAGAGCGGGAGGACCTGGTCGAGCCGGTGGCGTACGACCGTGGAGACGGCCTCGGGCTCCTGCCCGGCGTCCACGACGAGGTAGCGCGCCGGGTCGGCGGCGGCGAGGGTGAGGAATCCGGTCCGCACCCTCTGGTGGAACTCCGCCGGTTCGGACTCCAGCCGGTCCGGTGCCTCGGTGAAGCGTTCGCGGGCGGTCTCGGGCGAGACGTCGAGCAGCACCGTCAGGTGCGGAACGAGTCCGTCCGTCGCCCAGCGGGAAATACGGGCGATCTCGGTCGGCGAGAGATCGCGCCCGGCACCCTGGTAGGCGACGGAGGAGTCGATGTAGCGGTCGGTGATGACGACCGCGCCGCGCTCCAGGGCGGGCCGTACGACGGAGTCGACGTGCTGCGCGCGGTCGGCCGCGTACAGCAGGGCCTCCGCCCGGTCGGACAGACCGGCGGAGCCCACGTCGAGCAGGATCGCGCGCAGCCGCTTGCCGATGGCCGTCGCGCCGGGCTCCCGGGTGACGACGACCTCGTGGCCCTTGGCGCGGATCCAGTCGGCGACGGCCTGCACCTGGGTCGACTTGCCCGCTCCGTCACCGCCCTCGAAGGCGATGAAGAACCCGCTCCCGGACGGCGCCTGCGCGGGGTCACCGCCGCGCAGGACGTCCATCAGGTCGCGGCGGAACGGTACGCCGTGCCGGTCGTCCGTCTTGCCGAGGACGACGGCGCCCACGGGCAGCAGCAGCGCGCCGATGAGCATCAGCGTGAACGCCGCCCCGCCGTGCGCGAAGACGAAGCTGCCGCTCTCCAGGCGGTGCGGTCCGATGGCGGCGGCGAGCAGCGGCGCGACGACCGCGCCCAGGGCCGCGGTGACGCGGACGACGGCGTGCAGGTGATCGGTCGTCCGGGCCCGGCGCGCCTCCTCGGTCTCCTGGTCGAGCAGGGAGTGCCCGGTGCTGGCGACGATGCCCGCGCTGACACCCGCGAACAGGATGAGCAGGAGGACGGTCGTCGGGTCCGGCACCAGGCCCGCGATCAGCAGGGCGAGGCCCGTCAGGGCGAGCGCCAGGGCGAGCAGGCGGCGGCGCGAGAAGCCTGGCAGGACCTTGCCGGCCGTGCGGATGCCGATGACGGGGCCGCCGCTCAGCGCCAGCACCAGCAGCCCGAAGGCCACCGGCCCGCCACCGAGGTCGACGGCCTGCAGCGCGGCCACGCCGACGGCCGCGGCGATCGCGCCCGCGACGGCGGCACAGGCGAGGACGAGCACCGGGATCGCGCCCGTGCGCCCGGTGTCCGGACCGTGCGGCGTCTTGGGGCGGCGCAGTCCCTCAAGAGGGGAGCGCACGCGCGGTGACTGCGCGCCGGGAAGTTCGAGGGGGTAGAGGATCGCCACCGACCCGGCGAACAGCCCGGCCGCGAGGAAGGACCCCAGCGCTGCCTGGTGCTCGTGGAACCACGTGATCCCGGAACCGAGCAGATTGCTGATCAGGGTGATGACGACGAGCGCGGTGGCGGCCACAGGGAGGGCGACGAAGTTCGTCCGCAGCGACAGTCTGTGCAGCGCCTCGTGGTTGTCCGGCAGCGGCCGTACGGCCCCGCCTTCGGCAGGCGGTACGGGCAGCAGCGCGGGGGCGGCGCCGTCCTTGGCGACGGTCCAGAACCGTTCGGCGACGCCCATGACGAAGGCCGTCACCAGCAGTGCGGCGAGCGCCTTGCTCTCGGTCCAGCCGATCCACAGGGGCGCGACCGCCAGCAGCGCGAGCCGTACGCCGTCGGCGCCGAGCATCGTCCAGCGGCGGTCCAGCGGGCCGCTCGGCGCGATCAGGGAGGAGACCGGACCGAGCAGGACGGCGCCGAAGAGCAGGGTCGCGAACAGCCGCGCGCCGAAGACCGCGGCGATCGTGAAGGCGGCACCGCGGTAACCGCCCCCGAAGGAACCCGCCGCCACCGCCGCCTGGAACGACAGCAGCAGAAGCACCAGCAGGGCGAGGGAATCCCCGATGCCGCCGACGAACTGGGCACTCCACAGCCGCCTGAGCGGGGGAATGCGCAGCAGGGCCCGTACGGCACGCTCGCGGGAGTCCGCGGCCAGTGCCCCGGATGTGGGGGTTTCCACTGTTGGCTGCTCGGCTCGCGTCATCCTGCCAGCCTATCCGGCTGCGCCGGGGCCCCGCGTATCGATAGAACGCCCGTCCGAAGGTGTGAGTCTGTTCCGCCCGCGTCCTCAAACGCCGGACGGGCTGATTTTGGGCTCGTCGCCGTTGTCACAGCGAGGGGCCGCAAATCGACACTGCGGGAAGCAGGAAGGGGTGGGGCGGGGAAGGAGCCCCGCCCCACCCCCGCTACTCCGCTGCCGCCGTCTTCTTCGCCGCCGTCTTCTTGGCAGCGGTCTTCTTGGCCGTGGTCTTCTTCGCCGCAGCCGTCGTCTTCTTGGCGACAGTCTTCTTCGCGGTCGTCTTCTTCGCCGCGGCCGCCGTCTTCTTCGCCGGGGCCTTCTTGGCCGTCTTCTTCGCGGGCCCCTTGGCCCGCTTCTCGGCGAGCAGCTCGTAGCCGCGCTCCGGCGTGATCGTCTCGACGTCGTCGTCACGGCGCAGCGTGGCGTTGGTCTCGCCGTCCGTCACGTACGGGCCGAAGCGGCCGTCCTTGACCACGACGGGACGCTCGCTGACCGGGTCCGTGCCCAGCTCCTTCAGCGGCGGCTTGGCCGCGGCCCGGCCGCGCTGCTTGGGCTGCGCGTAGATCGCGAGGGCCTCGTCGAGGGTGATCGTGAAGAGCTGGTCCTCGGTCTCCAGGGAGCGCGAGTCGGTGCCCTTCTTCAGGTACGGGCCGTAGCGGCCGTTCTGCGCGGTGATCTCCACGCCCTCGGCGTCCTTGCCGACGACGCGCGGCAGCGACATCAGCCGGAGCGCGTCCTCGAGGGTGACCGTGTCGAGGGACATGGACTTGAAGAGCGAGGCGGTGCGCGCCTTGACGGCGTTCTTGCCGGTCTTGGGCGTGCCCTCGGGAAGGACCTCGGTGACGTACGGGCCGTAGCGGCCGTCGCGGGCGATGATCTGGTGGCCGCTGACCGGGTCCGGGCCCAGCTCGAAGTCGCCGCTCGGCTTGGCGAGCAGCTCCTCGGCGTACTCGACGGTCAGCTCGTCGGGCGCCAGGTCGTCCGGGACGTCGGCGCGCTGGTGGCCCTCGGCGTCCTTCTCGCCGCGCTCCACGTACGGGCCGTAGCGGCCGACGCGCAGCACGATGTCGTTGCCGACGGGGAACGAGGAGACCTCTCGGGCGTCGATCGCGCCGAGGTCGGTGACGAGCTCCTTGAGGCCGCCCAGGTGGTCGCCGTCGCCGTTGCCGGCCTCGGCGGCGCCACCTGCCGCGCCCTCGGTGCCCTCGCCGAAGTAGAAGCGGCGCAGCCACGGCACGGCCTGTGCCTCGCCGCGGGCGATGCGGTCGAGGTCCTCCTCCATGGAGGCGGTGAAGTCGTAGTCGACGAGCCGGCCGAAGTGCTTCTCCAGCAGGTTCACGACGGCGAAGGACAGGAAGGACGGCACGAGCGCCGTGCCCTTCTTGAACACGTAGCCGCGGTCGAGGATGGTGCCGATGATCGACGCGTATGTCGACGGGCGGCCGATCTCGCGCTCTTCGAGCTCCTTGACCAGCGACGCCTCGGTGTAGCGCGCCGGGGGCTTGGTCGCGTGGCCGTCGGCGGCGATCTCCTCGGCGGTCAGCGAGTCGCCCTCGGTGACCTGCGGGAGGCGGCGCTCGCGGTCGTCGAGCTCGGCGTTCGGGTCGTCGGCGCCCTCGACGTAGGCCTTCATGAAGCCGTGGAAGGTGATCGTCTTGCCGGACGCGCTGAACTCGGCGTCACGGCCGTCGGCCGCCCGGCCGCCGATCTTGACGGTCACGGAGTTGCCGGTCGCGTCCTTCATCTGGGAGGCGACGGTCCGCTTCCAGATCAGCTCGTAGAGCCGGAACTGGTCGCCGGTGAGGCCGGTCTCGGCAGGCGTGCGGAAACGATCACCCGAAGGACGGATCGCCTCGTGCGCCTCCTGCGCGTTCTTGACCTTGCCGGCGTACGTGCGCGGCTTCTCCGGCAGATAGTCGGCGCCGTACAGCTGGGTCACCTGCGCGCGGGCGGCGGAGACCGCCGTGTCGGACAGCGTGGTGGAGTCCGTACGCATATAGGTGATGAAGCCGTTCTCGTACAGCTTCTGGGCCACCTGCATCGTCGCCTTGGCACCGAAGCCCAGCTTGCGCGAGGCCTCCTGCTGCAGCGTGGTGGTGCGGAACGGGGCGTACGGGGAGCGGCGGTACGGCTTGGACTCCACCGACCGCACGGAGAAGGAGGTCTCCGCGAGAGCGGCGGCCAGCGCGCGGGCGTTGGCCTCGTCCAGGTGCAGGACCTGCGCGGAGTCCTTGAGCCGCCCGGTCGATCCGAAGTCGCGGCCCTGGGCGACACGGCGGCCGTCGACCGCGCTCAGCCGGGCGGCGATGGTGCCCGGGTCACTGGCGTCACCACCGCGGCCGGTGGAGAACGTGCCGGTCAGATCCCAGTACTCGGCGGAGCGGAACGCGATGCGCTCGCGCTCCCGCTCGACGACGAGACGGGTGGCGACGGACTGCACACGGCCGGCCGACAGACGCGGCATGACCTTCTTCCAGAGGACCGGCGAGACCTCGTAGCCGTAGAGGCGGTCGAGGATGCGGCGGGTCTCCTGGGCGTCGACGAGCTTCTTGTTGAGCTCGCGCGGGTTGGCGACGGCCTCGCGGATCGCGTCCTTGGTGATCTCGTGGAAGACCATCCGGCGGACCGGGACCTTCGGCTTGAGGACTTCCTGGAGGTGCCAGGCGATGGCCTCGCCCTCGCGGTCCTCATCGGTGGCGAGGAAGAGCTCGTCGGAGTCGGCCAGCAGCTCCTTGAGCTTCTTGACCTGGTCCTTCTTGTCGTGGTTGACCACGTAGATGGGCTGGAAGTCGGCGTCGACGTTCACGCCGAGCCGGGCCCACGGCTCGCCCTTGTACTTCGCCGGGACCTCGGCGGCCCCGTTCGGCAGGTCACGGATGTGCCCGACGCTCGCCTCGACGACGTATCCGGGGCCGAGGTAGCCCTTGATCGTCTTCGCCTTGGCAGGCGACTCGACGATGACGAGTCGGCGGCCGCCCTGTGCGGTCTCGCTGGTCGGGGACAACTTCGCTCTTCTTCCGGTCGGCACTCGGTGTAGGCGCTGCGGTGACGCTGCGGAGTGTGACGGTACATCCCGCCCCCGTGTCAAACGGAAAAAGCCCGCAACGCCACTCGAACGGTAACCCGACAAGCGTCCTGTCTGCCGCCCGGACCGGCACACCACTGGAGTGAACCGGCGGCCGGAAGCCGCCGGAGGGGCTCCCGCGCCGTCGGCGGACGGCATCAGGGACCGCATCGGCCGGTCTCTCCGGGAACCGCAGGTGACAGGCCTGCCACCCGTGCCCCCGGAGAGATCATGCCCAGTCGAACGTGACGTGAACCCGACCCATCCGAATCTCTTTCTCAGCCGTCGACCGGCGTCAGGAAACCCTGCTCCACGAGCAGCCGGATCGCCTCCGGCGTACGGTCGCGCAAGCTCACCGGGTCCTCGCCGACGAGCTGCGCGATCGCGTCCAGGATGCGGCCCGCGCTGAGAGAGCCGTCACACACGCCGGCGAAACCCGCACCGACCGTGTCGACCTTGGTGGCCCGCCGCATGCCACGGTTCTGCCGGAGCACGACGTGCTCCGGGTCCTCCGCGCCCGGCAGCCCGACCTGCTCCTGGACGACCTCGTCGGCCAGCCGGAAACGGGCGGCCAGCAGGGCGGCGGCGTCGTGCGTGCGCAGGAAGTCCTGTCGCTCGAAATGGGCCCGAACGGATGCACCGAGCGGCTGCTCGACCGGGTGCGGCCACTCCTCCGCGCTGACGGACGGCCGCTCGGAACCGGTTTTGCGCAGCGTGATCCAGCCAAATCCGACGGCTTTGGTCCTGCGGGCCGCGAACTCGTCCAGCCACGCTTCGTAGCGGGCCGCGTACTCCTCGGGGGCGGCGCGGTGGTCGCCTCCGTCGCGCAGCCACAGCTCGGCGTACTGCGCGACGTCCTGCACCTCGCGCTGGACGATCCACGCGTCGCAGCCGCGCGGCACCCAGGAGGACAGCCGGTCGCGCCAGTCCTCCCCTTCGACGTGCTGCCAGTTGGCGAGCAGCTGGCAGTAGCCGCCGTCGTTGAGCCGGTCCGCCGCCTGCTCGACGAGCGTGCGGCAGAGGTCGTCGCCGCCCATCCCGCCGTCGCGGTAGGTGAGCCGGGCGCCGGGGGAGATGACGAACGGCGGGTTGGAGACGATCAGGTCGTACGTGTCGTGGGCGACCGGCTCGAAGAGCGAGCCCTCGCGCAGGTCGGCCTCGGGCGCGCCGGACAGGGCGAGGGTGAGCCGGGCGAAGTGCAGCGCACGGGGGTTGAGATCGGTGGCGGTGACCTTGGTGGCGTGCTGGGCGGCGTGCAGCGCCTGGATGCCGGAGCCGGTGCCGAGGTCGAGGGCGCTCGCGACGGGTGTGCGGACGGTGATCCCGGCGAGGGTGGCGGAGGCCCCGCCGACGCCGAGGACGAGCTGCGAACGCTCCACCCCGGCCGGGCCCGCGGTGCCCCCGGCGATCCCGCCGGCGCCGCCGACGGCGCAGCCGAGGTCGGAGACGATCCACCAGTCCTGCCCCTCGGGGCCGCCGTAGGGGCGCACGTCGACGGTCGCCCGTACGTCATCACTGCCGCCGTCGCGGACCAGCCAGCCGTCGGCCAGGCAGTCGTCCACGGGCAGCGCGGCGGCGGCCCGCGCGTACGCGGCAGGCCGCTGCAGCAGGAAGAGCCGGATCAGTGTCTCCAGCGGGCTGTCACCCCGTGTGGCGCGCAGCGCGGGGACGGTCTCGCTGCGTGCGAGGGCGGCGTAGGCGGGGGCGCCCAGCAGGTCGAGGAGGCCGTCGGCGGTGAACGCGGCGGCGAGCAGGGCATCGCGCAGTCGGGCGGTGCCCGCGCGATCGGCGGCGGGAAGGAGCGTACTCACGGCTCCATTGTCGGGTGCGGCACCGACATTCCCCGAAAGCGGGCGGGCGGCGGGCCGTTGCGCGTGCGCGACCACCTCGCGCGCGGCCCGCCGCCACACTCCGAGCCGGTCGGCTACTTCTTGGTCTCCGACGGCGAGGCGGACGTCTTCTGGCAGCCGGGCTGCTTCGTCATCGCCTTGCCGAGGTCGCCGGACTGGAGCTTCTTGAGCGCGTCGTCGCTCTGGCCGCTGAGCTTGCCGATGTCGGTGCCGATATCGTGGAGTCCGGCGGAGAACTTCAGCTTGTCGCCGGTGTCCAGGCCGTCGATGCGCTTCTTCAGTCCGGCGTAGGCGGAGGAGAGGTCGTTGAGCGCCTTCACGGCGTTCTTCTGGCTCGTCTCGCCGTCCTTGACCGGTGGGGCGCCCGCGTTCTCCACTCCGGTGGCGAGCGCCTTGTAGGCGTCCGCGTTGGCCTGGAAGGCCGCCGAGTCGGTCTGCTGGACCTTCTTGGAGTCCTCCTCGCTCTGCACGCCGGCGATCGAGTGGTTGGCCTCCTGGATCTTCTTGACCTGGGGCTGCATCTGGTCGCAGACCTTCTTGGCCCAGTCGTCCAGCTTCTTGCTGCCGTCATCGCCGCCGCCGCAGCCCGTCAGCACCAGGACAAGTGCCGCACCGCCGGACAGTGCCGCCACAAGCTTCTTGTTCACCGGATTGGTCCCTTCGATGGCTCCGGCCCCGGAACTTACACGTCCAGGCGTCGCCACCTCGGAGCCGAGCACCCCGTATGCACCCTTTTAAAGCCATTTGCACCAAGAACGCCGTGGTGTTCGCCGCACCTTGATCCACTCCATGACGGGGGAAGGCGGGCGGGGCGGAACTCCCCGCCCGCCTTCCCCGGACGAACCGTCCGTCAGGACACCACCGCGGGATCCGCCGGGCGCGCGGCCAGGTCCGCCTCCTCCCCGTCCACGGCGACGCCCCGCCGCTTGGACACGTAGACGGCCCCGACGATGACGACGACGGCGAACACCGCCACCCCGATCCGCAGCCCCCTGTTGGCGTCGGCCCCATAGGAGAACTTGACCACCGCGGGCGCGATCAGCAGCGCCACCAGGTTCATCACCTTCAGCAGCGGGTTGATCGCGGGCCCGGCCGTGTCCTTGAAGGGGTCGCCGACCGTGTCCCCGATGACGGTCGCGGCGTGCGCCTCGCTGCCCTTGCCGCCGTGGTGCCCGTCCTCGACCAGTTTCTTGGCGTTGTCCCAGGCGCCACCGGAGTTGGCGAGGAACACGGCCATCAGGGTGCCGGCGCCGATGGCGCCCGCGAGGTACGAACCGAGCGCGCCCACGCCGAGCGCGAAACCGACCGCGATCGGCGCCATGACGGCGAGCAGGCCGGGCGTGGCGAGTTCGCGCAGCGCGTCCTTGGTGCAGATGTCGACGACCCGCCCGTATTCCGGCTTCTCGCTGTAATCCATGATTCCGGGGTGCTCGCGGAATTGCCGTCGCACTTCGTAGACGACCGCGCCCGCCGAGCGCGACACGGCGCTGATGGCCAGCCCGGAGAAGAGGAAGACGACGGCGGCGCCCAGCACCAGGCCCACGAGATTGTTGGGCTGGGAGATGTCCAGGCTCAGATTCATCTCCGTGGATTTCGCGTGCACGTCCTCGACCGCCGTGGCGATCGCGTCACGGTACGAACCGAACAGGGCCGACGCCGCCAGGACCGCCGTGGCGATGGCGATGCCCTTGGTGATGGCCTTGGTGGTGTTGCCGACGGCGTCGAGATCGGTGAGGACCTGCGCGCCCGCGCCCTCGACGTCGCCCGACATCTCGGCGATTCCCTGCGCGTTGTCGGAGACCGGCCCGAAGGTGTCCATCGCGACGATCACGCCGACGGTGGTCAGCAGCCCCGTACCGGCCAGCGCCACGGCGAACAGCGCCAGCATGATGGACGTTCCCCCGAGCAGGAACGCGCCATAAACGGCGAGCGCGATGAGCACGGCCGAATAGACCGCCGACTCCAGGCCGATGGAGATCCCGGCGAGCACCACGGTCGCGGGTCCGGTCAGGGACGTCTTGCCGATGTCCCGTACGGGCCGCCGGCTCGTCTCCGTGAAATAACCGGTGAGCTGCTGGATGAGCGCGGCGAGAACGATCCCGATGGCCACCGCCACGAGGGCGAGCACCCGGGGGTCGCCCTTGTGCCCGCTGATGGCGGCATCGCCGACACCCTTCAAATCGGCGTAGCTGGACGGCAGATAGACGAACACCGCCACCGCGACCAGTACCAGCGAGACGATCGCTGAGATGAAGAAACCGCGGTTGATGGCGGTCATTCCACTGCGGTCGGCACGGCGCGGGGCGACGGCGAAAATACCGATCATCGCGGTGAGCACGCCGATGGCGGGAACGAGCAGCGGAAAGGCGAGGCCCGAGTTCCCGAAGGCGGCCTTGCCGAGGATCAGCGCGGCGACGAGGGTCACGGCGTACGACTCGAAGAGGTCGGCGGCCATGCCCGCGCAGTCCCCGACGTTGTCGCCCACATTGTCGGCGATGGTGGCGGCATTGCGCGGATCGTCCTCCGGGATGCCCTGTTCCACCTTGCCGACCAGGTCGGCGCCCACGTCGGCGGCCTTGGTGAAGATGCCGCCGCCGACCCTCATGAACATCGCGAGCAGCGCCGCGCCGAAACCGAATCCCTCCAGCACCTTGGGGGCATCGGACTTGTAGGCCAGCACCACACAGGAAGCGCCCAGCAGGCCGAGCCCCACCGTGCACATTCCGACGACCCCGCCCGTACGGAAAGCGATCTTCATGGCCTTGTGCGAAACGGCCGTCAGATCCTTTTCGGGCTCGCCCTCGGCAGGCGTGGCCTCCCGTGCCGCCGCGGCGACCCGCACATTGCTGCGCACCGCGAGCCACATTCCGATATAGCCGGTGGCCGCGGAGAAAAGCGCACCGACCAGAAAGAAGGCCGAACGCCCGATGCGCTGTGACCAGTTGTCCGCCGGCAACAGCATCAGCAGGAAGAACACGGCCACGGCGAACACACCGAGGGTGCGCAGCTGCCGGGCGAGATAGGCGTTCGCCCCCTCCTGCACCGCCGCCGCGATCCTTCTCATGCTGTCGGTGCCCTCGCCCGCCGCGAGAACCTGCCGTACGAGCACCACGGCGACCCCGAGCGCCGCGAGCGCCACGGCGCCGATCACCAGTACCAGCGTGCGATTGCCCGAGGTGAGCTCGGCTGCGAGATGTTGAGTGAAGTCCACCTGTCCAGGGGTAAGGGGCCCCGCCATTCGTCCTCCTTGACGTTTGGCACATGGGCGCGCGGCCGGCCCGCGACCGCGGAACAGCCACCACGCTCAGGCGTCCTGAGCTCAAGATGGACGGATTGTAGGGAGCATGGCGAGATCAAAACAGAGCGCGGCAACCGGAACAGGACTTTCCTCGGTGAAGATCGAGTGAATGATCGCGACAGGAACGCTCGCGGAAAAGATCCGCCGCTGCATGCCCGAAGATCCGCGTAAGAAAGATCGGGAAATGGAGATCAAAGAGGAGATCGGAAACAGACCCGCGGCTCTTGTCCAACGGCGGGAATTCGCTCTTGCCCTGTGACGGCTCCGTGCCTGCCGGGATGCTTCCCCGGCCCTGCCCCACGCCGAGCCGGAGCCCGCACCGTGCCCATGGCAGTTACGGCAAATCCGTGGCGGCCCACTACGGCAATACGGTGAACCCGGGCTACGACAGCACGGGCGCCGGGGTCGTCGGCCAGCTCATACGGATCAGCCCGCCGCTCTCGTCGGCGGTCACCTCGACATCGTCGACCAGGCCGCTGATCACGGCGAGGCCCATGTCGTCCTCACCGCTGTCGCCACCGTCCTCCTGAGCGGGCACCGACGGCTCGGAACCGGCCGCCACGCGCGCGGCCGCGAGCTCGACGGCGGGCGGCCGCGGCGCGTCGTCCGCGACCTCGATGGAGAACTTCTTCTCGTCCTCGATCAGCACCACCCGCACCGGGGTGGTCACGCCATGGCTGATGTGCAGGCCGACCGCGCGGGAGCACGCCTCGCCCACGGCGAGCCGGAGCTCGTCCATCACGGCCTCGTCGACCCCGGCCCGGCGCGCCACCGCGGCCGCCACCAGACGGGCGGTCCGGACATGCTCGGGAAGGGCACTGAAGAGCAGTTCGACGGTGGCCATGCCATCCCCCTCAAGGCGTACACGCCCCCCTTCCCCTCTTCTGGAAAAGGGCGGACTCACGGGGAGGGCCGGACCCCTCGGGCCCGGTTCCCCCGCGTGGCAGTCTTCCCGCGACGACCGTCAGTCGGTCGCCGACACCGCGTCCTGAACCGAGGTGTGAATCGGGAACACCTTGGTCAGACCGGTGATACGGAAAATCTTCAGAATGCGCTCCTGGTTGCAGACCAGGCGCAGCGAGCCCTCGTGGGCCCTCACCCGCTTGAGACCGCCGACCAGCACGCCGAGCCCGGTGGAGTCGAGGAAGTCGACGCCCTCCATGTCCACGACGAGGTGATAGCTGCCGTCGTTGACAAGCTCGACCAGCTGCTCACGCAGCTTGGGCGCGGTGTACACATCAATCTCGCCACCGACCTTCACGACCGTGCGGTCGCCAACGGTCTCGGTCGACAGGGACAGGTCCACGGATCCTCCAGCACCTTGCATCGAGCGGTCGCCCCCCATGGATCGGCAGCCGCGATGGCATTCAATCACTTACCGGCAGGCGTGCACGACGCCTTGGCGCCATTGTCCGCCACGCCAGTGACACACTCGGTGTCAATGGCCAACGATCAACTCCCGCCGGAGGCGGGCATACACCCCGATCCCCGGACGGTCCTCGACAGGCTGACCGCCGTGGCGGACCGGGCTGCACGCATCACTCATACGGAGCACTTGCCCCCGCGTCCGGGACGTCATGCCCCCTGGCCCGAGAAGATCCGGCCGGAAGTGGTCGACGCCATCCGGCTGGCCGGCATCGACCGCCCCTGGGCCCATCAGGCCCGCACGGCCGAGCATGCCCTGCGCGGCGAATCCGTGGTGGTGGCCACCGGCACCGCCTCCGGAAAGTCCCTCGCCTACCTCGCACCGGTGCTGAGCGCCCTGCTGGACGGCGCCGAGGCCCCGAACGGCCGTGGCGCGACCGCCCTCTACCTCGCTCCCACCAAGGCCCTCGCCGCCGACCAGCGCCGCGCCGTACGGGCGCTCGCCGAGCCCCTGGGCAAGAGCGTCCGGCCCGCCGTCTACGACGGCGACACGCCCGTGGAGGAGCGGGAGTGGGTGCGCCAGTACGCCAATTACGCGCTCACCAACCCCGACATGCTCCACCGCTCCATCCTGCCCGCGCACCCAAAGTGGTCCTCCTTCCTGCGCGCCCTGCGCTATGTCGTCATCGACGAGTGCCACACCTACCGCGGCGTCTTCGGCTCCCATGTCGCCCAAGTGCTGCGCCGCCTCCGGCGTGTCTGCGCCCGCTACGGCTCGAATCCGGTCTTCCTGCTCGCCTCCGCCACCGTCTCGGACCCGGCCGCCGCCGCGACCCGGCTCACCGGCGTGCCCGTGGCGGAGATCACCGAGGACGCCTCCCCGCGCGGCGAGCTGGTCTTCGCCCTCTGGGAACCCCCGCTCACCGAGCTGCACGGCGAGAAGGGCGCCCCCGTGCGCCGTACGGCCACCGCCGAGACCGCCGACCTCCTCACCGACCTCGTCGTCCAGGGCGTCCGCACCGTCGCGTTCGTCCGCTCACGGCGCGGCGCCGAGCTCGTCTCCCTGATCGCCCAGGAACGCCTGGCCCACGTCGACCGCTCCCTCCCTTCCCGCGTGGCCGCCTACCGGGGCGGCTACCTCCCCGAGGAGCGCCGCGCCATCGAGCGCGCCCTGCACTCCGGTGAACTGCTCGGGCTGTCCGCCACCACCGCCCTGGAACTCGGCGTCGACGTCGCGGGCCTCGACACGGTCCTCCTCTCCGGCTACCCGGGTACGCGGGCCTCCCTGTGGCAGCAGGCAGGCCGCGCGGGCCGTACGGGCCGTGGCGCCCTCGCTGTCCTCGTCGCCCGCGACGACCCCCTGGACACCTATCTCGTCCACCACCCGGAGGCCCTCTTCCGGCAGCCCGTGGAATCCACGGTCCTCGACCCCGACAACCCCTACGTCCTCGCCCCCCATCTGTGCGCCGCAGCCGCCGAACTTCCGCTCACCGATGCCGACCTCTCGCTCTTCGGCCCCGAGACCCCTGGCCTCCTCACCCAGCTGGAGGGCCGCAAGCTGCTGCGCCGCCGAGCCGCCGCCTGGCACTGGACGCGCCGCGAGCGGGCCGTCGACCTGACCGATATCCGGGGCGGGGGCGGGCGGCCCGTCCAGGTCGTCGAGGAAGGCACCGGCCGCCTGCTGGGCACCGTGGACACCGCCGCTGCCCACGTCACCGTCCACGAAGGCGCCGTCCACCTCCACCAGGGCCGCACCTATCTCGTCCGCCACCTGGACCTGGAGGAGTCCGTCGCCCTGGTCGAGCAGGCCGACCCGCCCTACTCGACGACAGCCCGAGACACCACCGCCGTCTCCATCCTGGAAACCAGTGCCGAGATCCCTTGGGGGGACGCACGGCTCTGCTTCGGCTCCGTCGAGGTCACCAACCAAGTCGTCTCCTTCCTCCGCCGCCGGCTCATCACCGGCGAGGTTCTCGGCGAGTCCAAGCTGGACCTGCCGCCCCGTACGCTGCGCACCCGAGCCGTGTGGTGGACCGTCACCAAGGACCAGCTCGACGAGGCCCGCATCGACCCCGAGGCCCTCGGGGGCGCCCTGCACGCCGCGGAACACGCCTCCATCGGCATGCTGCCGCTCTTCGCCACCTGCGACCGCTGGGACATCGGCGGCGTCTCCGTCCCCCTCCACCCCGATACGCTCCTGCCCACCGTTTTCGTCTACGACGGGCACTCGGGCGGCGCCGGCTTCGCCGAACGCGCCTTCCACACCGCCGCCGACTGGCTCGCCGCCACCCGCGAGGCCATCGCGGCCTGCGAGTGCGCGTCCGGCTGCCCCTCCTGCGTCCAGTCCCCCAAGTGCGGCAACGGCAACGAGCCTCTGGACAAGAAGGCCGCCGTCCGCCTCCTCACCCGTCTCCTCAGGGACGCCCCGAGCGAGGCCCCGGAGGAGGCGTAACCCTCGTGGCTCGCACCGGGTCGGGCCGCGGCCGGGAGCCCATGCCCGGCGGGCCCTCCGGGGCTGCGTCAGGGCAGCGGTTCCGGGACACCCGTCGCCGGGCCGGCCCGGGAACGGGCCCGCACCGCGTACGGACCGGCCCGCGCCTCCGCCGACACCTCGGCGAACTCACCACTCACGGCGCACCGCACCATCCTCGCCCGCTGAGCCGCCGCCACCCGGCGGGCGAACCCACACGCGATCTCCTTCCCTCGCAAGGCGTTGTCCGCGGCCGCCAGTGCCGCCAAGTCCGCAGTGCCACCGGCCCGGTGGCGGGCCACGACCGCCTGCCCCATGGCCAGCACCACCGCGAACACCACGCAGAACGCCATGGTCGCCAGCGCCACCCACACCGTCGCCATGCCGCCGTCACCCCACGGTCTCCTCCGCAAGGGCCACCGCCTCTCCCGCGACCCGTACCGTCAGCGGCCCCGGCCCGGCGGTCCGGGCGTCGACCCGCACCCGGACCAGGTCGCCCTCTCTGGCGAGCGAGATCCGGGCGCCCCCCGGTGCGGCCGCGCGGGCCGCGGCGACCGCCACCGGCGGAGGATCGGCCCGAGCGGCCGCCCGAGCCCCTGCCCTCGCCGCATCCACGCACTGGATCTGCGCGGACGCAGCCATCAGCCCCCAGATCAGCGCCATGCCGAACAGCGTCAGCGTCGGCAGCACCAACGCGGCCTCCGCGGTCACATAGCCGCCGTCAGAACGGCGCATGGAGCGCCTTCTCGATCAGCCCCTGCAGCGCCGCGGTGACGGCGCCGCTCGTGACCACTTTGTAGAGCACGGCGGCCAGCGCGCAGGCCGCCAGAGTCCCGATGGCGTATTCGGCCGTGGACATCCCGGCCTCCGCGCCGGTCCTTCTCCGCGCCCCGTGCCACGACCGGAGCCTCGACCACCACGACGTGTCCAGCACCGTCATCATCACTTCCCCCATTTCGGTTTCACGCATCGTCAGTTGCCCTTCATCAGCCCGCTCGCGAGCCCGATCACCACCGGGACCACGCCGACCGTCAGGAACGCGGGCAGGAAGCACAGCCCCAGCGGAGCCGTCACCAGCACGCCCGCGCGCCGGGCCCGTATGCCCGCCGTCCTGTTCCGCTCGGCGCGCCACCGGCCCGCGAGCCGGGACATCGGTTCCACCGCCGGCACGCCGGTGGCCTGGGCCCGCTCCAGACAGTGCGCCAGCGGCCGGGCGTGAGGGAGGCTGCCGACACGGCTCCAGGCCGCGG
This sequence comes from Streptomyces sp. NPDC002537, assembly GCF_053594975.1. NCBI lineage: Bacteria > Bacillati > Actinomycetota > Actinomycetes > Kitasatosporales > Streptomycetaceae > Streptomyces > Streptomyces sp. NPDC002537. The sequence continues at coordinate 10,517 of NZ_JBSFWT010000009.1, read as the reverse complement.
CCGGATCTCCGCCGAGCCGCACCTCCGCGGCGGCCTGGGCCAGGCTCTTCCCCACCGGGCCGCCCAGGGAGGAGCCCACCGCCTCCGCCGCTTCCCTCGGTCCCGCTCCGGCCGCGAGGCAGGCGGCCATGAGGTCCGCGGCGAGCGGCAGTTGTCGCTCCACTTCCTCTGCCGGTGCGGCAGACGGCCCACCCGGCGGCCCGCCACCGGCTTTTCTCGACCGCCGCCACCGCCACATGCCGTACGCAGCGGCGAGTCCCAACGCCCACCCGGCAACGCCTCCGAGGATGATGGGGCCCACAGCCGCCGCCCCCGCGACAGGCAGCAGATGACGGAGCCCGGGGAACCGCGCCGCCCACGCCCTCAGCGACTCCATCGGCCCTGGCGGGACCTCCGCCCCGCCCCGGCCGAACAGGGACTCGACCCGGCGACGCACCGGCCGCTCCCCGCGGGCAGCCTTCAGGGCCACCGCGGCCCCCATGAGAGTGGCGCAGGGAATCAGCGCCATCCACAGGCTGTGGATAACATGTGCACTCATTCGACCGCCCTCCCCTGCGGCTTCGCCGCCGGAGGCCCGGCCGCGGCGCGCACGATCCGCCCCGTCCACGCGAGCCCCGCGTACTCGAGCAGCCCTCCGAGGAGCAGACAGCCCAGACCTACCGGCGTGTGCAGCAGCACAATCAGCGGCCTCGCCCCGAGCGCACCACCCATCAGGAGCGCGAGAACGGGCAGGACAGCGAGCATCGCGGCAGTGGATCTCGTACCTGCCAACTGCGCCTGAAGATCCTCCCGTTGGTCACGTTCCGCGCTCAGCGCGGCAGCCACCCGTTCGAGCCCGGCAGCAAGCCCCGCACCACCGTCGACCGCGACTTTCCAGCATGCGGCCACACCCTGGAGCCCTTCGGCTCCCGGCAGCCGCCCCACGGCCCGCAGGGCCTCCGGCACATCCCCGCCGAACCGCGCCGCCGCCGGGACCGCCGCCCACTCCGGGCCCAGCTCCCCCGCAGGAGTGCCCAACAGGGCCTCGGCAGGCTGCCGTCCGGCCCGCAGTTCCCCCGCGACGGTCCCACAGAGCTCGATCACCGCCGTTTCCCGCCGCTCCCGCTCCCGCTGCGCACTTCGAGCGGCGAGCCACCTCCGTACGAGCGGCACAGCCACCACCGCCGCGCACAGCGGCAGCACGGACTCCCCCAGCAGCGCCAAGGCGCCGCCCACCGGAAGGCACACCAGCTCGCGCCGTTCCCGGGCCAACCGCCGTACCCAGTCGGCCCATTCACCGATCCACGCGGGCAACGCGGGGCCGGGCGGGCCGATCACCGCGGCACCGGCCACCAACAATCTGGCCCTCCGCAGCCCCTGACCCGGCCGGGTCAGCGACCAGGCCACGGCCAGCGCACCCAGCACCGCCGCGAATGCGAGCGCGGTGTGCGGCGCCGCCGCAGGGGCCGTCATGGCGCACTCCCCCCGCGCTCGCACAGTTCCGCCAGACGGCCCCAACCGCGCGCACGTTCGAAGCCCCGCGGACTGCGGACGGCCGCCGGCACGGTCGTCACAAAGCCCGCCCGGTCCCGGTCCAGCACATGCACCTCGGCGACGCGCCGCACCCCGCCCCGCTCCCGCGCCAGATGGATCACCACCGCCAGCCCTGCTGCCAACTGGCTGTGCAGCGCGGCCCGGTCGAGCCCTGCCGTGGACCCAAGAGCCTCCAAACGGGCGGGCACATCCGCCGCGGCGTTCGCGTGAACGGTCCCGCAACCGCCCTCGTGCCCGGTGTTCAACGCCGCCAGAAGGTCCGTCACCTCGGGGCCGCGAACCTCTCCCACCACCAGCCGGTCAGGGCGCATCCGCAGGGCCTGCCGCACCAGGTCCCGCAGGGTGACCAGGCCGATTCCCTCCTGGTTCGCGGGCCGCGCCTCCAACCGCACCACGTGCGGATGGTCCGGCCGCAGCTCGGCGGAATCCTCCGCGAGGACGATCCGCTCGTCCGGGGCGACCAGACCCAACAAGGTCGTCAGCAATGTGGTCTTGCCCGAGCCGGTACCCCCACTGATGACGAAGGACAGCCGAGCATCCAGCACCGCCCGCAACAACCGCTCGCCACCCGGCGGGACCGTCCCCGCGGCCACCAGATCGTCCAGAGTGAAGGCCCGCGGCCGCACCACCCGCAGCGAGAGACACGTCGAACCCACCGCCACCGGTGGCAGCACGGCGTGCAACCGCGTCCCGTCCGGAAGCCTGGCGTCCACCCATGGCCTGGCATCGTCCAGCCGTCGCCCGGCGATCGCGGCGAGTCGCTGCGCCAACCTGCGCACAGCGGCCGCGTCGGGGAACGTCACCTCCGTGCGTTCCAGGCCGGAGCCCCGGTCCACCCACACCTGATCGGGCGCGGTGACCAACACATCGGTGACCTCGGGCTCGGCGAGCAGTCGTTCCAAGGGGCCCGCACCGACCAGTTCGGATCTCAACCGGGCCACGACGCCGAGCACTTCGGCGTCCCCCAACAGCCGCCCCTCGCTGCGGAGAGCCTCGGCGACCCTGGCCGGAGTCGGCTCCATGCCGCTCTCCGCGAGCCTCAGCCTCACGGCGTCCAGCAGTTCGGCACTCATAGCGACACCTCACCGCCGTCAGCCGTCACCCGGGCCCAGAACTCCGCGCAGAACTGCGCGAGCGGACCACGATCGGCACCCGGCGGCCGTCCCGCGGCCAACGCGGCGGGCAGCGCGGGCTCCACGGGCAGCTCACCGGCCAGCGGCAGTCCGAGCAGACGGGCGATCTCCTCACCGTCGAGCCCCGCGCCGCACGGGCCGCGCACGACCATCCTGAGATCGCCGAGCACCATCCCCACCGTCGACGCGACGCGCTGCGCCGCTACCACGGCACGCAGCTCCGCGGGCACCACCAACAGGCCCATGTCCAGCTGCCCGAGGGCTTCGACAGCGGCATCGTCGAGTCGGCGCGGCAGATCGACGACGACCACTCCGCCGCGCCTGCGCGCCGCGGCGAGGACGGCCCGCATCGCGTCGGGCGGAACGCTCGCGCAGGTGCCCCGGTCCCAACTGAGCAGACGCAGCGAGTGCAGCTCGGGTAGCGCCTCCTCCAGCGCCTGGCCCGCCATCCGGCCCCGCGAGTCGGCGAAGGCGGGCCAGCGCAGGCCTTCCGCCTTCTCGCCTCCGAAGAGCACGTCCAGGCCCCCGCCCAGCGGGTCGCCGTCGATGAGCATGGTGCGCCGTTCCGTGCGGGCGGCGCCGACGGCGAGGGCGCACGCCAGGGTGCTTGCTCCCGCGCCCCCGCGCCCGCCGATCACGCCGACGGTCAGGGCGGGCCGTCCGGCCTCTTCCATGGCGTCGGCGATCCGGTCGACCAGCCAGGCTTCGTTGTCGGGGAGCAGGGCCACGCCCCGGGCACCGATCTCCACGGCCCGCCGCCAGATGTCGGGGTCGTCGGGATCCCTGCCGACGAGCACGACCCCGTCCCCGGGGAGCCCGGCCATGCTCTTCGCGACGCGATCGGCACAGTCGTCACCGATGAGGATCAGCGGCGCCCGCTCCCAGGCGCCTCTGCGCGGGGGAACCCCCTGAAGCACTTCGGGCAACGCCCCCGCCGCGGCGCACAGCCGCAGCAGATCGTCGAGCAGCGCCTCGTCCTCCACGACGATCAGCGGACCGGCCCGCCTTCCCTCGGCGGCGGGCGGCCAATCGGATGCACTGGGTCCGGCCACGGTGTCCTCCCCGTCCCACTACGCGCTCTCGCTTCCGCGGACATCGCGGAACAGCGCGGGGAATCACCGTGCCGGTAACCGAGAAATCATGTGGATCTTGGTTGAAAACTGTGGACAAGTGAGCCGTTGTGAATATCCCAGTCACCTATACCGGTGACTTCCGGAGAGCACCCTGGCGATTACGCAGCGTGACGCGTATGAAGGAGGGGAGGCAGCGGCGATCCGAGCGCCACAGAAGGGGAGGAGGGCCGTCACGGACGGGGAAAACACATCCGGACATGCGACGACCCCCGCCGGGGGGGAGAGCGGGGGTCGTCCCCACGGCCGACTCGGGGGGGGAGGAGTCGGGCCGGGTTAGACACGGTCGCGAACGATCCGTGACTTCCATGGTGTACCCGAGAGCCTTCTCAGGCAAACCCACACGCCTCAGCTTACGCCGAATGGAGGGCCCCTATGCTCGGCACCGTGGAAAACCACTCGTTGCCTCGGACAGCCGCGTTCTTTGATCTGGACAAGACGGTCATTGCGAAGTCGAGCACGCTCACCTTCAGCAAGTCGTTCTACCAAGGCGGCTTGATCAACCGACGCGCCGTGCTGCGCACCGCATACGCGCAGTTCGTGTTCCTCGCGGGCGGGGCCGATCATGACCAGATGGAGCGGATGCGCGAGTATCTCTCCGCGCTCTGCCGGGGCTGGAATGTCCAACAGGTGCGTGAGCTCGTCGCAGAGACTCTGCATGAACTCATCGACCCGATCATTTACGACGAGGCCGCTTCTCTCATCGAAGCACACCACGCGGCCGGACGCGATGTGGTGATTGTGAGCACCTCCGGCGCCGAGGTCGTCGAGCCGATCGGTGAACTCCTGGGTGCGGACCGCGTGGTCGCCACCCGTATGGTCGTCGAGGACGGCGCCTTCACCGGCGAGGTGGAGTACTACGCCTATGGCCCGACCAAGGCGGAGGCCATCAGGGAGCTCGCCGAGTCGGAGGGATATGACCTCTCCCGCTGCTACGCCTACAGCGACTCGGTGACCGATATACCGATGCTGGAATCGGTCGGGCACCCGCATGCGGTCAATCCGGATCGCGCGTTGCGCCGGGAGGCGGCCGCGCGGGACTGGCCGATCCTGTCCTTCAACCGTCCCGTGCGGCTCAAGCAGCGTCTCCCGGCCTTTTCCCTGCCGTCACGTCCGGCCCTTGTCGCGGCCGCCGCGGTCGGTGCCGCCGCCCTCACGGCGGGCCTGGTCTGGCTCGCCGGCCGACGCCGCACATCACGTGTCCCTATTGCCCGCCTTTGAGGTCAAAAGCAAAGAACTGTGGCTTGGGCTTCCGCTTCGCGGATGACAGGAGTAGAAAGGAATCAACGGCCCGCGAGACCAGGGACATCCGGGAGGACGCCCTTCACGCACCACGGCCCCACGGACCGAAGCATGAACGTCGGGCACCCACGCGACGCCGACCCGTCGATTACGGGCCAGCCGCACCAGGCGCGGGCGAAGTTCCCGGTCTGATGGGCAAACATCGTGCACGCATGGTAACCCGGCGAACATGCCAGCGGCGGTACCGGAATTGACCGGTACCGCCGCAACCCTGTCCGGGGTTCTTCCCTGCGCCGGGCTCCACTCAGGGAGACTCCCACCCCGGCCGGGGAAAGCCGTCAGGCGGCTCCGCGTTGGAGCGCCTCACAGACGGCCGTGCTCTCCCGCACCCCGAGTTCGACGGCGCGGGCGCAGTGGGCGATCCAGGCCGCGACGCCCTCCGGAGTGCCGGACACATAGCCTTCGAGTGCCGTCGCATAGGCCGCACGGCCCAGTTCGGCGTGGCCCACTTCCGCGGGGCAGATCGACTTGGGGTCGAGCCCACTCCCGACGAGCACGATCCGCTCGGCGGTCCGCGCCACCAGCCCGTTGCACGAGCCGAAGGGGCGCAGCGCCAGCAGTTCTCCGTGCACCACGGCCGCCGTCACCAGCGCGGGCGCCTCGCTGCCCGCTATCAGCAGGTCGGCCAGCCCCTCCAGCCGTCCGGAAACCTCGGAGGCGCTGGGCAGTTCCAGTTCGATCAGCGGCTCGTCGACCGGCTCGCCCGCCAGTCGCGGACGCCCCACCGTGTCGTCGGGCCGGTTGCCGCCCGCCGCCACCAGGTGCAGCCTGGCCAGCACCCGCAGCGGCGACTGCCGCCACACGCTCAGCAGCTGTCCCGCGTCGGCGGTGAGCCGGAGGGCGGCACCTACCGTCATGGGCTCGCCCTCGACGCTGAAGTCGGTGCGGCGGCGCACCTCTTCGAGCGCCCAGTCGGCGCCGGAGAGCGCCGCGGAACCGCGCGCTCCGCGCAGCGCGGCCTCGGAGGCGATCTCATTGCTGCGGCGGCGCATCACTCGGTGCCCGTAGACGCGGTCCACCGCCTTGCGCACGGAGTCCACGGAGTCGGCAACGCCAGGGAGCGAGCCCAGGGCTGCGAGCGGATCGGCAGTCGTACTCATGGGTAAAACAGTACGCACTTTGGCTTCACACCCCTCGAAGGAGTGGTCTTCTTCACGCGCGGCTCTCACTTTCCGCGGCCATCACCCTACGCTTGGTGAACATGAAGATCGCTTTCGTAGGCAAGGGAGGCAGCGGCAAAACCACGCTGTCGTCCCTGTTCATCCACCATCTCGCCGCGGACGGCGTCCCCCTGGTCGCAGTGGACGCGGACATCAATCAGCATCTCGGCGCGGCGCTCGGGCTGGACGACGAGGAGGCCGCCGCGCTGCCCGCGATGGGTGCCGAGCTGCCCTTGATCAAGGACTATCTGCGGGGCTCCAACCCCCGCATCACCTCCGCCACCACCATGATCAAGACGACTCCGCCGGGCGAGGGCTCCCGACTGCTGCGGGTCGACGAGGACAACCCGGTCTACGAGGCGTGTGCCCGGACGGTCCAGCTGGAGGACGGCGCCTCGGTCCGACTGATGGCGACCGGCCCCTTCACCGAGTCGGACCTGGGGGTCGCCTGCTACCACTCCAAGGTCGGCGCGGTCGAGCTGTGCCTCAATCACCTTGTCGACGGGCCCGGCGAGTACGTCGTCGTCGACATGACGGCGGGCAGCGACTCCTTCGCGTCCGGGATGTTCACCCGCTTCGACATGACGTTCCTGGTCGCCGAGCCGACCCGCAAGGGGGTCTCCGTCTACCGCCAGTACAAGGAGTACGCACGGGACTTCGGCGTCTGCCTGAAGGTGGTCGGCAACAAGGTGCAGGGCGCCGACGACCTCGACTTCCTGCGCGCGGAGGTGGGCGACGACCTGTTGATCACGGTGGGCCACTCCGACTGGGTACGGGCCATGGAGAAGGGACGACCGCCCCGCTTCGGGCTGCTCGAGGAGTCCAACCGCGCGGCGCTGCGCACGCTGCGCGAGACGGTGGACGGCACGTACGAGCGACGCGACTGGCAGCGCTACACACGTCAGATGGTGCACTTCCACCTCAAGAACGCGGAGAGCTGGGGCAACGCGAAGACCGGTGCCGATCTGGCGGCTCAGGTCGACCCCTCATTCGTCCTGGGCGAGCACGAGCCATCCATCACCCCTCAACCAGCCTGATAAAACGCCTATTCACTCGATAGAAGGAACCGCCTCTTTATTCGACCAAGCAGCCTTCCCCCTCACCTTTACTCTGCATTACGATTCGTTTACCGAGAGTTGATACGCCCCGCCATCGCAGCCGCTCCCGCCGCTGCACGCCGTGACCACGACCGCGTTTTGTACGCGGGCGCGCCGCCCCGACGAAGACGGGAACGCCCATGCAGCCTCAGTCGACGAATACACAGCACAGCGGACAGCGCACTTCCGGCAGGCTCGCCTGGCGGCGGGACCTTTCCGCTTCCGTGGCCGTCTTCCTGATTGCCGTCCCACTGTCACTGGGCATTGCCCTGGCCACCGGCGCACCGCTCCAGTCCGGGCTGGTCGCGGCGGCGGTCGGAGGCATCGTCGCGGGGCTGCTGGGCGGGGTGCCGCTCCAGGTCAGCGGTGCCGCCACAGGGCTCGTCGTGGTGACCGCCGAGCTGGTGCAGCGGTACGGCTGGCGGGCCACCTGCGCGATCACGGCCCTCGCCGGTCTGGCTCAACTGGCGCTCGGCGCCGCACGAGTGGCCCGTGCGGCGCTGGCTGTCAGCCCGGCCATCGTGCACGGCATGCTCGCCGGCATCGGCGTCACGATCGCGCTCGGGCAAGTGCACGTCGTCCTGGGCGGCAGCCCGTACAGCTCCGCTCCTGCGAATGTCGCGGCGCTGCCCTCGGTGCTGGCGGACCCGCACCCGTCGGCCCTGTTGATCGGGACGGTCACCGGAGCCGTCCTGGTCGCCTGGCCCCGGCTGCCCGGCCGCGCCGGACGTCTGCTGCGCACGGTCCCGACGCCGATGGCCGCCGTGGCCGTGGCCACGGCGGCCGCCACCGGCCTGTCCCTCCCCCGGGTCTCGTTGCCCCGTTGGGAGTTCCAGGCGCTGCCCACCCTGCCGTCCGGGCCGGTGCTCGGGGTGTTCTCGGCCGTCATGACAGTCACGCTCGTCGCCAGCATGGAGTCCCTGTTGTCCGCGGTGGCCGTGGACAGCCTGCGGGCCGAACAGCCGGACACGGAAGACGGAAAGACCGACCAGGGCGCGCTGGACCGGGAGCTCGTCGGCCAAGGGGCGGCCAATGTGGTGTCAGGGCTGCTCGGCGGGCTGCCGATCGCCGGTGGCGCCCTGCGCGGCTCGGCGAACGTCCGGGCGGGCGCCGCCACCCGCAAGTCCACCGTCCTGCACGGGGTGTGGGTGCTGCTGTGCGCGGCACTGCTCACGTCCGTGCTGGAGCTGATCCCCTTGGCGGCGCTGGCCGCGCTGGTCATGGCGGCCGGTGTCAGGATGGCGAGCTTCGCCCACATCAAGCATGTCCAGCGGCACCGCGAGTTCCCGATGTACGCGGCCACGTTGGGGGCAGTCGTGCTGTTCGGCGTGCTGCAAGGGCTCGCGGTCGGCGTCGTGGTGGCCGCCTTCCTCTCGCTGTGGCGGCTCGCCCACACCCGGATCGCCGTGGAGGAGAAGGAGAGCTCCCACCGGGTGGCGGTCAATGGCCAGTTGACCTTCTTGGCGGTGCCGCGGCTGAGCCGGGCGTTGGCACACGTGCCCGCGGGTGCGAGCGTGGTGGTCGAGCTGGGCGGATCGTTCATGGACCATGCCGCTTACGACACCCTGCAGTCGTGGAGCAACGCCCACCAGGCACAGGGCGGTTGGGTCACTCTCCGCGGGCGCGGCGGGCGGTCGATCGCCGAACCGTCCGGCACCCATGTCTGCCGTCCCTGGATGCCCTGGCACAACCACCACTGCACCCACCCCACCACGGTCAACGGCTCGCCGGACACCGGTGGTGGACGGCAGCTCATCGGTGGAGTCACCGCGTTCCAGCGGCACACGGCCCCTCTGGTGCGGGACGAGCTGGCGCGGCTCGCTCTGGAGGGACAGCGGCCCACTCACCTCTTCCTCACCTGCGCCGACTCCCGGCTGGTGACCAGCATGATCACCTCCAGTGGTCCCGGGGATCTGTTCACCGTGCGCAACGTGGGCAATCTGATGCCCCCGCCCGGCAGCGAGAGCAGCTGTGATTCGGTCGGCGCCGCCGTGGAGTACGCGGTGGAGGTGCTGAAGGTCGGCACCATTACCGTATGCGGGCATTCCGGTTGTGGGGCGATGCAGGCCCTGCTCGACGCCGCGGACCAGGGGCCGGGCGCCCAGCAGACCTCGCTCACCCGCTGGTTGCGGCACGGCCGCCCCAGCCTGGCCCGGATGCAGCGGATCGGCCGGCTCGGCCGCGGCGAGGTGGCCCTGGCCGACCGGCCCGTGACGGACGACGTCGAACGCCTCTCGCTCGTCAATGTGATGCAACAGCTCGACCACCTGATGGCGCATGGTTGCGTCGCCCGGCGGGTGGCCGAGGGGTCGCTTCAGCTCCAGGGGATGTACTTCCACGTCGCCGAGGCCCAGGCCTATGTGCTCAACCGGCCTTCGCGCACCTTCAAGGCGGTTCGGCCGGAGGTCCTCGACGCCGTCTGACCGAAATCCGTCACACCACCCCGGCCAAGACCCGAGCGCACCCGCCGATGTGGCCGAAAAGCCTCCATGGCCCCCGGCTCCCCGACCGGAACCCCTCGGCAACCCCTCGACGCGGCCGAGGGGCGCGCACCACTCCGCACGCCCCATCGGCGCACTCCGCACGCCCCATCGGCGCACTCCGTACGCCCCTTGATCGACCGCCTGACCTCGCACAACCCCTCTTCGCATAGGTCTAAACCAGTTTTTCCCGACAACCCTTGTCAGAGTGCACTCCGGGCTGATGAGCTATGGCCCCGGACACAACGGGCACCCTGGGAAAGGGAGATGTCGTGAGCAACGAAAGCCTGGCCAACCTCTTGAAGGAGGAGCGCCGGTTCGCACCGCCTGCCGACCTGGCCGCGAGCGCCAACGTCACCGCGGAGGCGTACGAGCGGGCGCGGGCTGACCGGCTGGGCTTCTGGGCTGAGCAGGCCCGCCGCCTGAGCTGGGAGACCGAGCCGGCCCAGACCCTGGACTGGTCGAGGCCGCCGTTCGCCAAGTGGTTCGCCGACGGCAGGCTCAACGTGGCGTACAACTGCGTGGACCGGCACGTGGAGAACGGCCTGGGCGACCGGGTGGCCATCCACTTCGAGGGCGAGCCCGGTGACACGCGCACCATCACCTACGCCGAGCTCCAGCGCGAGGTGGCCAGGGCCGCCAACGCCCTCACCGGGCTGGGCGTCCAGGCGGGCGACCGGGT